>CAZHOC010001194.1:0-2526 GCA_964534295.1 uncultured Bacteroidia bacterium
TATCTAACATGGGAGTTAAATCCAAACCAGACTCTTCTTGATATATCTTTTTTCAAAGTTAATCCAGCTCACTTGACCTGTGATTAGCTTTTGAATGAGTTCTTTATTAGGAGGCGTATCAAGTGGATGATTTAGTTCATAAAATGAGCGACCTTCCAATTCTTCAGGCGTATAGCCGACCATCTTACTAAAAGTCTCATTGACGCGATAGATAATACCATCAAATCCGCTAATGGACAGTCCTAGGGCGTTATTGTAGAAGGTAGCCTCAGGGATAGAAACATCAGATAAATCTGACTTCAGGAACCGACCAGGGCTTTGTTCTTTGGAGAGGTAAGGTTCTGAATCCTTAGGGAGATATAGGATAAAGGTATCTTTAAGCTCAGGATGTGTCTCCAGACGAAATCTAAGAATATGATCTTCTTCTCCCGGTGCTACGAGGGTGAATTTCCTATCTGTTTTTTGAGCGCTTGGTAAAGCAAGAAAGTAATTGAGCTCGTTTACGAGTTCTGGGTACTTGAGAGCACCGATATGTTCAGGTAGAGCATGCGGATTCCAATAGCTGATTACTTTTTCAGCTTTTTGAGAATGATACAGGAAATTGCCTTCCTTATCAAGGAGGGACAGAGGAGGTAGTAAAGGATAGAGCAGGTCAGGTTGTATCGAAGTCGAGATGTGCATAAAGTATCCCTTGAGTATTATTCCAACCTAGTGTGCTTGTGTAATTTAACTTTCAAAAGGTAGGGCTAATCTACCTTTTTTATTTTCCCATTTTGGGGTAAATATTACAGATTTAGCATACGTTGATTGCCTTCCCCTTCCTTGCGTGTTTATAGTCGGGAAGGGAGCAAAAATAGCCTCTCCTGTCATTAATCGATGCTTTTAGCTGCGCAATAAGCTTCCCCTTTTAGTGCGAATTCTTTCATCCAAAGAGGATGGAATTCTGGCAAAAGGATTCTAAAACTTATTAGGAAAAAGCTATAAGCTGTTTACCCCAAACTGCTTATTATTAGTAAAGCCTAAATGAGATAGGATTGTTTTATCATTCTTCCAATCTCAATACATATTCTCCTTCAATCCACGTGCCAGCTGCGGTTAAAAATGGGATCTTGATCCTACATTTTGGCCAAGCCTCAATCACTGAATCATCCGTCCGGACAAATTCAAATTGGTATTGATTTTCCTTAGACTCCGCTTTCATTTCTATTTTTACCCCACTAGAGGGAAATACCTGCCAGCGTCGGTTGGGGTGCTCCCATTGCACAAAAGCAGTGAGGTCCTGAAAGGTAGGATTGTTGAGGCTGAGGGTGAATTGATAGCTTGAATCTGTTTGAATAAGCTCTTGTACGCTCACAGGATTTTGAGGAAACAAAAAACGCTCTAAATGATACAGTCGATTATCCTCAGGCTTGATCATAAAGGGCGGCAAGATGCTTCGCTTGCGTACAAGACAGAAACTAAATTCATCGTCTTTAACAGTGGCGTGCAGGAAATGATGAAAATTACCCACCTCCTCCTGATAGATCGCAGAACGTCCAGTGGCATTGGTCATGATATAGGGAATGCCATCTCTTACCATGGATTCGTAATGATGAAAATGTCCGTAAAAAACGGCTCTTACGTCATATTTTAAAAAGAGTCCATGTAGCTCATCCTCCATCTCCATGGTGTAGATAGGATGGTGAAACATCACAAAACGATGCTGAGCGTTCTGCGCAGTAGCTAAGTCCTTCTCCAACCACTTAATCTGCTCAGGACCAATGCTATACTCCTCAGGATCGATGCTGTTGAGAATGGTGAAATGAGCATTTTTGTAGTCAAAAGAGTAGTACAACTCCCTATCCCAAGCCTCCTTATAGGCCTTCTCTTTTTGCTGGTCGCGCTCATCATTCGTCTCCACATCATGATTGCCAGGCACTGGATAATAGGGAATATCGCCAAGGGGTTGAAGCTGCCCTTTGAATCGTTGCCACTCTGCTTGTAAACCCGCATAGTCTAGTTCCCGACCATAAATCAAATCTCCCACCTGGATCACAAAAGAAGGATTGAGCATGGCCGCTTCCTCTACGATTTCATTAAACTCAGCTGGCTGCTCAAATTGACTATCACCAAAAATGATAAAAGAAAACTCGTTCTCTGGAGGAGTCTGGGCCCAGAGAGATAAGGGTAAAAAGAAGAGGTAGACTAACTTTTTCATGAAGGCAAAATATCACTATTCTCCCTTACAAATGTTGCTATTTAGGAGTCTTTGGATCTCTGAGTTGTCGTATCCTAAGCCAGCTAATACTTCACTGGTGTGTTCTCCCAATCTGGGCGGTCTGGTGTGGGAGAGCTGCTGCGCAGAACGCTTACCATATTGTAAAGGAAGGCGAGGCAGCTTGGTTTGAGTGCCGTCTTTGAGTTCCGTGGGAATCAATGCATTAGCAGCATTGAGATGGGGGTCTTCAAAAAGCTGTTCAGGTCTGGAGATAGGAGCAAAAGGCACGCCTGCAGTCTCACATTTGGTGATTATCTCTGCTTTCGTCA
>CAZHOC010001195.1:0-2520 GCA_964534295.1 uncultured Bacteroidia bacterium
AATGATGATGGCTGGCCAGATTTGTATGTTTCTATTTTAGGTGGCCGCAACAAGCTTTTTATCAATGAGGGCCTAAAGCATACTTTCAAGGAGGCTGCTATGGAGTCCGGCCTTGCCGAACCCTTTTTCAGTTTCCCTGCTTGGGTTTGGGACTACAACCAAGACGGTTGGGAAGATCTGTTGGTATTTGGCTTTAATTCAAGGCGCTATAACAAACTAGGGGCCGATGTGGCGGCAGATTATTTAGGTTTAGCCAATAAAGGCATTCGGATGCATTTATACGAAAACCAAGGAGACGGATCGTTCCACGAAGTGGCTGCTCAAAAAGGTCTGGATGAAATAGTCTACGCCATGGGATGCAATTTTGGCGATTTTGATCAAGATGGTTGGCTCGATATTTACGCTGGAACTGGCGCACCTGATTTTATGTCTTTGATTCCCAATCGAGCTTTTCGTAATAATCAAGGCCAAACCTTTGAAGATGTGACCACTTCTGGTGGCTTCGGGCAAATCCAAAAAGGGCATGCGGTAGCTTTCGGCGATATGGATCAAGACGGAGACGAGGATATCTATACGGTGCTCGGGGGCTTTTTTGAAGGAGACTTTTATCCTAACAGCCTTTTAGAAAATCCGGGCAGCGAGAATGCATGGGTCATCCTTCAGCTGGAGGGAAAAAGGGCCAATCGTTCGGCTATAGGCGCCAGAGTAAAAGTAAAAGCCCATAATGAAAAGGGGGAATTACGCACTTTTTATCGTACTGTAAGCACTGGGGGAAGCTTTGGCAGTTCTTCTTTGCAGATAGAGTTAGGCTTAGGAGAATATGCAAACATCAAATCTGTGCAAGTGAAATGGCCTGATCGCGCCCAATCCTTGGACACTTTTACCAATTTAAAATCTGGGACTAAATGGAAGCTTACCCAAGGGCAAGAGCCCGTAGAAATAGCTCAGAAAGCATTTAGCCTTAATTACCCAAATCATGCCCATTAGTAAAGCTCTCTATTTACTGCTAATCGGTGTTTGGGTTGCCGCCTGCTCACCCTCAGCCCCTCCCATGATGGAACGAATTGAGCCTGCAAAAAGCGGTATAGACTTCGTCAACGAGATCATTGAGAGCGATACTTTTAACGTGCTTAATTATATCTATCTCTACAATGGGGCAGGGGTAGGTATAGGAGATTTTAACCAAGACGGTAAGCCTGATATCTTCTTCGCGGGCAATATGAGTAGTTGCCGTCTCTACCTCAATCAAGGCGATATGAAGTTTGTAGATGGTACTGAGGTTGCTGGTTTACAAACTGATCGCTGGTGTACGGGAGTAGCCGTAGTTGATATTAATGCCGATGGCCGTGAAGATATTTATGTTTCAACCGTAAACCCAAATCCAAAGGCGGGCTCCGCTAACTATCTTTTTGTCAATCTCGGTAATGGTGAAAACGGTCAGCCAAGATTCGAAGATCAAGCCGCTAAATACGGCCTCGACGATATAGGATATAGCACCCAAGCTGCCTTTTTGGACTATGATCAAGATGGGGATTTGGATATGTACCTCCTCACCAATTCTGCATCTAAGGGAAATCGTAACTCAATCAGTCCGATAAGGCGAGATGGCTCAGCGCCCAGTACCGATCGGCTATACGAAAACCGTGGCGAAGCGGGCTTCTTCAATGTTTCTGCTGAAGCCGGAATCCTTATCGAGGGCTGGGGCCTGGGAGTAGCGATCGTCGATATTAATCAGGACGGTTGGTCGGATATTTACGTGGCTAATGACTTTTTGACCAATGATATCCTCTATATCAATCAGCAAGATGGCAGCTTTCGGGACGAAATTGGGGACTATTTCAAGCATGAGAGCTTCAATAGCATGGGTATTGATATCGCTGATATCAACAATGATGCTCGACCCGATATCATGGTTTTGGATATGATGCCTGAGGACAACCGCAGGCAAAAGTCGATGTTTCCTGCTCCTAATTATGATCGTTTTCATCGCCGTCTTCGCTCCGATTATCGCCCTCAATATGTACGCAATGTCCTACAGCTACAACACGACAATACCAAGTTTAGCGAAATCGGCCAATTGGCGGGAGTATTCAAGACCGATTGGAGCTGGACCCCGCTCATGATTGATCTGGATAATGATGCTTGGCGTGATATCCTTATCACCAATGGCTATCATCGCGATGTTACGGATTTGGATTATGTGGCCTACACCAATGGCGCCATGATGTTTGGCAGCGATGCTGATAAGAGAGAGAAGATGCGCTTGGCCATCGAAAAACTGGAGGGCGTCAAAAAGCACAATTACCTTTATCAAAATCAAGGAGATCTACGTTTTCTTGATCGCTCTCAGGATTGGGGATTCGACGAAATTTCCTACTCCAATGGGGCAGCCTATGCAGACTTTGATCAAGACGGGGATCTAGATGTGGTGGTTAATAATATCAATGATCCTGCCTTCTTGTACGAAAATCATAGCATTGATGAGAAGACAAAAACACCTGACAAGCATTACCTAAGGCT
>CAZHOC010001196.1:0-2516 GCA_964534295.1 uncultured Bacteroidia bacterium
GTTCTTTTGCCCCATCACAGGTGGTCAGGAGAAGTATGATAAAAATCCCAAGCGATCCTTCAAAAAGAACGAGTTCATCTATTTTAGCGATGACACTGCTGATCAAGTATTCTTCATTCATAAAGGAGCCGTGAAGATTGCCGGCTATACCGAAGAAGGCAATGAGCTGATTAAGGCAGTATTGTTTGAGGGAGCGGTATTTGGTGAGTTAGCGGTTTATGGCGAAGTCAAGCGCTCCGATTATGCCCAAGCGGTAGAGGATACCGAGCTATGTATGTTGCATAAGGATCAGGTAGTAGATATGATGCGCAGCACGGATGGCTTCCGTAAATATCTCTATCGTCTGATGGGAGAACGAGTGATTTATTCCCAAAAACGTCTAGCCTCTTTGCTCTTCAAGGATGCCAAAACGCGTATTGCTGAGTATGTGCTAGAGCAAGCCGATAAAGGTGGCCGCACCGATCTGGTAGGAAATGTAATCCTCCGCAACTATTTGACTCATCAGGAAATAGCCTCTTATACTGGCACTTCTCGTCAAACCGTTACCACTGTTCTGAATCAATTTAGAGAACAAGGATTGTTGGATTTTGACCGGAGAAGGATTACGATCCGCAAGTTACAAGATCTCCAAGCCATAGGGCAGGAATAGGAGGTGGTTTTTTTACCCTTCGGGGAACGCTTCTACCGTTCCCCGAAGGGTGATACCTACACCAAAGTATATTTGATGCCTAGCTCTTCTAATTCTCTCACCATCTCTGTGCTAGGCGAAACCTTCCACTCCGAGCTGATCATCGAAATATCAGCGTAAACAGATTCATCCTTGATGCGAAATTTGAGGTCTTTAGTGCCTCTATTTGATTCGAACAGGTTCGTCAATTGATTGAGTAGTCCTTCGGTCAATTCATTGTTATGGATCTCAATACAAAGATGCCGAACCATCTTATCAAACAAGTCCTCCGTCATCAATCGGATTTCTTGAATACGTAGTTCGAAATCAGTCGGATCGTAGCGCCGGGCTTGGTAATTACCCGAGATATAGAGCATCTCATCTTGTCTGATTAGCCCTCTAAACTTCTCATATTGGTCGCCAAACAAAGCGATCTCGAAGGAGTCGAAAAAGTCTTCTATCGTGAAGGAGAGGAATTTATTACCTCGTTTAGAGATACGTTCTCGAACGCTAGTTACGATCCCAGCAGTTCTGATTTCTCGAGGCCTTTTGTCTTCCTCTATCTCGCCTAAATTGCAGTTGGTAAAAGCATCTATCTGCCATTTGTATCTATCGAGTGGGTGTCCTGACAGATAGAAGCCGATCATATCCTTTTCGTAATTGAGCTTTTCTAACTCACTCCAGGCTTCTAGGATATCTCCATCTTGCATAGTACCCATCGGAATACTCGGTACTTGGCTGGCTTCATTACCACCAGTGGCATCGCCAAAGAGACTCACCTGAGGAGAATTACGCTCCATCTGTAGCTTGGTCCCATAGCTGACGGATTTCTCTAGCACCGTAACTTCTTCACGATTGTTGGCTGGCAAGAAGTATTGAAAGCGTTCTACCCCAAAGCAGTCCAATGCGCCTGCATAGACCAAGGATTCGAGCGTCTTGCGATTGATCGAGCGAATCGGCATCCTAGTGGTGATATCAAAGATCGATTCGAAAGGCCCTTCTTCTTCCCGTTGTTTAATGAGCTCCTCAACTACCGCATGTCCAACGCCTTTAATCGCTTCAAGACCAAAACGGATTTGCCCATCTTTATTAACCGAGAACAAGGCCTTGGACTCATTTACGTCAGGGGGAAGCACCTCAATGCCCATACGCCGACATTCTTCAATGAAGAAGGTGATTTTCTTGATATCATTGACATTGTGCGTCAATACCGCTGCCATATACTCAGCAGGGTAGTGGGCCTTCATATAAGCGGTCTTGAAGGCAAGGATAGAGTAGGCCGCGGCGTGAGATTTGTTGAAACCGTAGGAGGCAAATTTCTCCATCAAGGCCCAAACTTCACTCGCTACTTTTTCGGTAACATCTTGTTTGGCGGCACCCGCTAAGAAGTTGACCTTCTCCTTAGCCATAATGTCGTGCTTCTTCTTACCCATGGCTCGACGAAGCAAATCTGCACCTCCCATACTATACTGGCCCATGGTCCGTGCTACCTGCATGATCTGTTCCTGATAGATCATGATCCCGTATGTATTTTTGAGAATCGGTTCAAGCATCGCATGCGGGTAGATAATCGGCTCGCGGCCATGCTTACGGTTTACGAAGGACGGGATGTTGTCCATCGGACCTGGACGATAAAGGGCGTTCATCGCAATCAAGTCCTCTATATTGGTCGGAAGGAGCTGTTTGAGATACTTGCGCATCCCATCGGACTCAAATTGGAAGGTAGCTACTGTATCTCCTCTTTGGTAGAGTTCGTAAGTCTTTTTATCGTTGAGATCGATATTGTCGGGGTCGATGACTACGCCATGATTTTCTTTACCCATCGTTCAATTTATTGCCATATGTTATT
>CAZHOC010001197.1:0-2516 GCA_964534295.1 uncultured Bacteroidia bacterium
TTTTTTCATTCTCTTTAAGATGAAAAAACGGTCAACCTATTTCAGGGACGGACAGCCCAATGTCGAAGGGAGTGAAAATACTTCGACATTCATTATTCGACATTGGACATTCGTCATTCAGGAGGTCCACCTCCGCTTAGTTTCTGCGATAGATATAATATACCCCAGCGCGGTCTTGCGAATAGTTACCAAAGAGGCTTGGGTAACGCTTTTGGAGCGCGGGGAAATCGTTGCGAGGATCGATGACAAAATCAGGGGGATGTTGACGAAACTCTTGAAAAACGGCCTTGTCGGATTCGACCTTCGAGAAAAAACCGCCTTGCTCTTCGCTCGGAAGGGCGGCTAGCTTATACCAAGCGATACGATAGTCGAGGTATTTGTTTTCGATCTTTTGGTCTAGACTTAGGTACAGTTCAGGGAAATGATCCATGATCCAGACAGATTGCTTCGAATCTCCCCAATCATATTTGTGCAAGGCTGTGCTGCGTTCGAGTATGCTCTTGAGCCCGCCATGATAAAAGATGCTTTGCTCCTTAGGATTGAAAGTGCTCATGCTGTCAGGGGCTTTGATCCCCCAATAATTGAGGTATACCACCGCTGGAAATAACAAGCATAGCGGAATCAAGATCGCTCTGAAGCGACTGCCCCATTTAAAATCAAAGATTTTGCTCACATAAAATGCCATAGGCGGCGCAAGCAATAGGATATCGTTTAACTCTAGACGACCATATTTAAAGAGGAGCATCAAAAGCACCGAAACCAGCCAGATCGCCATGGTCAACTCTAGCATCCTCAGCTGGGCCACATAGCTGTAAAACCTGACTCTAAAATGTAGGAAGCCAATACCTCCAAACAATAAGAAGATACCCCAATTACGTACCCAAACTTGTATCGTATCCCAAGAATGATAGTCATAGACGGTACTATCAGCAAGAAATATGCGATCGAGATAGTATAAAAGGCCCACATCCCAATAATGGCTGAGTGAACCTGGATAAAAGAGGATCAATAAAAAGCGTGCAAAGACAACAAAGGCGCCTAAGAAGAAGGAAAGTACCTCCGGTAAACGCGGGGATTTTAGAATCAAATAGGTAAGCAATATCCCTAAGCCAATGAAGATGTATTTATATGAGGCCAAGGTGCAGACCATCAACCACAGACCGGCATAAAACATCCAGAAGTTGTTTTGGGGCGCGCGTTCTCGTAATTGTAAGATAGAAAAGAAGCTTGCGCACATGGGTAGCAAAACAAAGAGAGAGGCTCCCATCTGTAGTCCATACCAAGGAATGCTACAGAGTATCACCAAAATCACGGCTGGCATCCCGATCATCCGTCCAAAGGGGCGGAAAGTGTTGAGCGTACCTGCGAAATAGATGGCTGTGATATACAGATAAAGGCAGCTGATGACCCTAATGGCGGTCAGCGCCCCTTCGCCAAAGATCCCGTAAAAGATCCGATATAGCCATACCATCACGGGAGGTCCAGCCATCCAAAGGTCCGAATATAGATCCCCTCCTTGCGCAAGTTTTTGGGCTGCGAGCAGATAAAAAGATTCTTCTCCCAAGAAAAATCCTCCATCAAAGGCAGGTAAACGCAATAGGGGGATCAACACCAAGAGTAAGATGTGGACCGGCAGGGGAATATTTGTGACGAGGCGCAGCAAATGTGTAGATTTGTGGCGGGAATTTACCCGCAAATTAAGCCATACATTGCATAAGACCTACAAAATGTCGCCTGATGTCCTATATCAACAAATTCAACGCAAAGGTTCTTTCCTCTGCGTGGGCCTAGATAGTGATCCTGATCGTATTCCGAGCCATCTTAAAGACTATAATGATCCCATCTTAGAATTTAATCGCCAGATCATTGATGCCACCAAAGATTTTGCGGTCGCTTACAAGCCCAATCTCGCTTTTTATGAAGCCATGGGGGCCAAAGGCTGGGATACATTGGAAAAAACCTTGGATCTAATTCCCGATGAGATCATGACCATTGCTGACGCTAAGCGTGGAGATATTGGCAATACTTCTCGCTTATATGCTCAAGCTTTTTTTGAGACCTTCAATTTTGATGCGGTAACGGTCGCGCCTTATATGGGCAAAGATTCGGTTGGGCCTTTTCTCGAATTTGAGGACAAATGGGTGTTTTTATTGGCCTTGACTTCCAATCCTTCTGCACAGGACTTTCAATACCGTCAAGAAAATGGTGAGTTGCTATACCAGCAAGTAGTCAAACGAGCGGTCAGTTGGCAAAACGAATATCCAGGGCATTTAGGATTTGTGGTAGGCGCTACGAGAGCAGAGTCAATTGGAGAGATCAGAGCCTTGGCCCCGGACAATTATTTTCTAGTCCCAGGAGTTGGTGCGCAAGGAGGAGACCTACAAGCAGTATGTCAGCACGGTCAAAGTGAGCAAGGAGGTTTATTGATCAACTCCAGTCGGGGGATCATCTTTGCTGGCGGAGGTGAAAATTTTGCAGAAGAAGCGGGCAAAGCTGCCAAAAGCTTGCAAGAGCAG
>CAZHOC010001198.1:0-2515 GCA_964534295.1 uncultured Bacteroidia bacterium
ATTTCTTTGGTCGCTTAAGGTTCTTACACTCATGATGTTCACTAGTTGCGCCAAACAATTCATATTCATCATAAACTTGACCTCCCATCTCTATAGTAGGATTCTTCTCATCAGTGAGAATGTAGTTTCTACCATAGAGTTTGATGGGGTATCCAACTGGGAGTAAGGAAACTGATATTTTCCCATCCCTATTAGGCAGACGATCTAAGTCAAACTGTTTGCTTAGCTCTCTGAACTGATCCATTGTCAATCTCTTCTTACTCATAACTTGTAATCACTTCGTACTTATTATGTCCGTCTAAATCAGCTAAACCTAGAAGGTACGCCTCTGCTTCTCTCTGTGAATTAAATGGCCTTGAGACCTCACAGTTTAGCTTACCGTGCCTCTCTTCAGTAAAGTAAGTTCTCACTTCGAAGATCAAATTTGAAGGATGATACTCAACATGGATCATTCCATCCCAGTCTGTGATAATATCAAGTTTGTACCCTTCGCCTTCGAGTTCCTTCACAAGGCTGAAAATGCGAGGGTTGGTGTGGTCAACCAGGCGCAGCTCTTGAGCGTATTCTAAGGCACATAAGGAATGCTGACCTGAGTGAGAGTAGCACTCATACAAACCTTTTGGCTTCTGTCTTAGTTTGTCAGGGAAGAAGGCTAGAGGTTCCATGCTTTCGCCTTCAGTCTCCCAGAGGAAGATTACTTTAGTTTTCATTTGTGTGTTTTTTGATTGTACAAGAGCAATCCTGACAGGATTGCTTTCTGCTATTTAAGCGTCATCAGTTGTACTTTCCGGATACTCTTCATCTAAGTATTCTTGAATTGCTTGCTCGGAAGCATGGCCATTGTAATTGTCCATACAAAAATTCCAGTAACCCCAAATTATGTGATATCTTGCCTCATTATCCATTAGTCACCTCCTTCGTTATCTACTTCGTCAAAAATATTCCCAGAAAATGTGTCAACGTCAAGGCTGTAAATCAGTCCCTCCACTGTTAACTTGTAGTATCCGGATTCTTGTCCGTGTTCTTTGCGGAATTCAACCGCTTTGCGATCCCTCTTCTTTTTGGATTTGAAGGGGCCAAATAGTTCGGGTTGTACGTCTTCCCAAACCATGAGTAAATAATGGTGCTTTTTCATGTGTATAAATTTTGATTTGTCTAAGACTCCATGTTACAAATTCATACTTCAGATAAACCCTGAATTTGTAACATGAGAGTTTCGGATACTCAATCCTCGTCAGTTAGACTACATTACCCAATCGGCTACCTTGACAGGCTTGTAGCCTTTGTCAATCGCCTCCTTCACTTCTCTTAATGATAGATCGGCTTTGAAGGTATGACCTATCTCATCTTCAACCTTCACGTACTCGCAGAGTAATTCGTAATTAGCTATTCCAGCAATGACCAGTGCATCAAATGGAGAGAAAATACAGAAGACACACGATAGTCTTGGCATGCCTTTTTTGTAGGCCATATGGTACGGCAACCTATGCTCCTTAATCGTCTCCCAGACACGCTTTGTTGACCATCCATGAATGGGTAACCACTCGTGTACCTCTCGTTGCCTCAACCCTTTCTTTGACAGTTTTGTGGTCAATTGCTTGTTGACCTTCAAAGCCTCCTTTTTCTTTCTTGCTGGTGACTCATCCTTTCGAAACCCAAATATGTAAAGCACCTTGATGCCTTTCATTCCTTTGGTTAACTGAGTTACTACTCGTGCACCAGGGCCACGTTTGTAATCACTGGTGCACCACCTTTGCTGACTGGATGGCCACATCTTACGGCGTTTCACATATTCCAGCAAAGTCTCTTCTTTGCCGTTCTTATCCCTTCGAATAGAAACGATGAAGTTTAGCCCGAAATGATCAGCTTGCAGCTTGGCCAGTTCCTTAGTTCCCTCCCATTCCATACGGCCAAGGTCTTGATGAGAAACATGAATTTTCCATTTAGGATATAGTTGCTCATCAGCCAGTCTGCAGGTTTCATATATCGCGCAAAGGCTGTCTTTGCCTCCACTGGAATTGATAACTATCAGGTCGTAATCGTGTAGATTCATCGTAGTGATTTGATTTTTCGGATAACCTCGGCAGGATTGCTGAAACTCTCATCCGTCCAGTCCTCATAAACTACAGTGTAGTTTGTCCAGTAAGATTCCTCATCGTGCTGATCTGTACTATTTGGAAGGAAGATTTTAACCCCCATGGAATCACTGGAAATGGAGTCAGCTAAATCGTTGTGCCAAGATGAATCCTCGAAGTCACCTTTCAATGCCTCGATGAGCTTCCTAGAAGTCTCAAGGCTTAGTTCTGGGGTGTGGAACCCGAACTGATTGCCGTAACTATTCATGGTCATTTACTCTTTTCTGAACAAACGCCTCTACTTCTTCATAAAACTCCCCGTCCCACTCACGGCCTTTGTTTAGTTCTTCAAATTCGTCTGTTATCATTCCGGCCAATTCCCAGACGCCAGTTGTTCCTTCATTTTTTCGAGCAGAAAGCAGTTCGTATGGTTGTTCATT
>CAZHOC010001199.1:0-2514 GCA_964534295.1 uncultured Bacteroidia bacterium
GTGATTTTTGAAGAGATCGCTGGCTTCCAAAGAGCGACTTTCAAAACGCAAGATTGGACGCCTGTTTTTACTTGGCTCAGAAAAGATGAGCGGTCCAATTGGGGCCTATTATTTCACACTGAACTCAGCCGCTTCAGAGGCGATATCAACGAAGTCAAAAACTTACTAAAACGAATTTCACCACCTATATAAACTCACAATATCATGCAAGCCCTCGCCCAATTAGGAGTTTCGACTCACACTCTCAGCCCAGAAGAAAAAGCCTTCCTAGCGGAGAACGGTTATCTCAATCTCGGCAAACTTCTCAGCGATGAAGCCCTAGAAGCCGTGCGTACGACCATCGATCGACTGTTAAGAGAAGAAGGGGAGGCAGCGGGCGCAGAACTACTAGACTCGCCTTACATCAAGCATCCCAAAGAAGCGGGCGCTGACCGTCTGGCTGATCTCGTCAACAAAGATCCCATCTTTGATCAGTTTTATACCCATCCTCGCGTGCTGGCTGCTGTACAAGCAGTCGTGGGTCCCGAGCTTAAGCTCTCCTCCCTCAATTATCGAGCGGCCAAGCCGGGTGACGGCCTGCAAAAACTGCATGTCGATTGGCATGAAACGGTAGCGCCAGGAGATTTCAAAGTCTGCAATTCGATCTGGTTGTTGGATGACTTCTCTGCCGCAAACGGAGCCACTCGGATCGTCCCCAAGACTCATCTCGGAGGCGTATTACCTCAAGTTGCCTTGGAGGATCAACTGGCCTCACATCCTGACGAAATCATCCTCGATGCCCCCGCAGGTACGGTCGTGATCTTCAATAGCCATACCTGGCATGGCGGCACCACCAATCGTACCGACAAATACCGCCGCGCCATCCACAGTTATTTTTGCCGCCGCGATCAACCCCAGCAGATTGATCAGAAGCGGTATTTGACGGCGGAGACTGAGTCCCGCCTTAGCGCCAGTGCCCTTGAGGTCTTGGGCGTTTAGATAGGAGTCTTGGTTTGGGCTTACTGCTGCGCAGAACGCTTGTGTCTAGTACGCGACAAGGCAGTGCCTTGTCGCTAAACCATTTCCAAATTTCGTTTCGACAGAGGACCGAGCAGCGGGCCGACGAGAAATCTCCTTGGCTTCCAGATGTAATTACAAACGAGCGAAAGGGGATTTCTCGTCGCTGTGCTCGCTCGAAATGATTATCTGCGAGCTGCGCGCATGCATGCCGCAGCTCGAGAGTTAAGCGTTCCGCGTCCCGAAAGCTTTCGGGAGTAAACAAAAACAAAATCGCCCTCATAAGAGTCTGCACTACAGCTTAGCAGGATTTTACCTCCAAGGCTTGGATTATTTTACTACCTTTATTCGGTATTTCCGAAGGCTGGCAAAATCTAACGACACCTTTCCCGAGCACGCCTGCCCTGTAGTTTACCCCAAACTCTTATGAATTCATTTCGATTACCAACAATTTTACTGTTTACTGCGATTGCCTTGGTCAGCATACTGGCGGCCTGCAAGAGCTCAACGACGACCACACCGCTTTCGTCGGGCCTCTATCCCCAATACATGGATACGACCATCCGCCCCGGCAACGACTTTTTTGAATATGTAAACGGTGGCTGGATGGACACCGCCACCATCCCTGCTGACAAATCGGCCTATGGTGTGGCCTATGCCGTAAATGACGAACTGCAAGTGCAAGTGCGCGGCATTATTGAGGACGCCGCCAAAGCAAATGCTCCGGCTGGTTCCGACGCCCAAAAGATCGGTGATTTGTTTGCGGCTTATATGGATACCGCTACGCGGAACGCTAAAGGCGCTGAGCCCATTCAAGCAGGATTGGCGGAGATTCAAGCGCTAGCTGATCATGATGCTGTCATGGCCTATATGGCCGAAAACGCTGCCTTAGGCGTGGGACGTCCTTACGCTATGTATGTCTCACCAGATGTCAAAAATCCTACGGCCTACACAGTCTACATGACCCAAAGTGGTTTGAGCTTGCCCAATCGTGATTATTATCTCACCGACAATGGCAACTTCCCCGCCCTGCGTGAAGGCCTCAAAGCGCATATGAGCAAGATGTTTGGCCTTGCTGGTGTAGAAAACGGTAGCGAGCTAGCCGAGAAGGTTTTTGCCTTTGAAAATACCATCGCCACCCATCATTGGACCAAGGAAGAAGCTCGCCAGATGAGCAAACAGTATCATCCCCATACGATTGATTCTCTCAAAACCGCCTATCCCAATATCGCTTGGGATGCCATGCTCGAAAAAGCGGGTCTTAGCGGTAAGACGGATCGTATCATCGTGCGCCAGCCTAGTTACGCCCAGGCAATGAATGACTTTTTTAGAGCGACTGATCTCGATACTTGGAAGGCCTACCTCAGTTGGAAAAAAATTACAGCTGATGCAGGCATGCTTTCAAATGCATTTTTTGAAGAGAACTTTGACTTTTATGGTCGTCAGCTTTCTGGTACTCCCGAGCCACAAGAAGCTTGGCGCCGTGGCGTAGAAACCGTCAATGGCGTACTCGGTGAA
>CAZHOC010001200.1:0-2513 GCA_964534295.1 uncultured Bacteroidia bacterium
CAAAGATATCAAGCTCACTGATTTGCGGGCACAATTTGGGATAGTAACTCAAGAAGGCATCCTCTTTCACGATACAGTATTTCAAAATATCGCCTACGGCTTGCCGGAGGCGGATCCAGAAGCCGTAAAGCAAGCAGCCAAAATTGCCAATGCAGATGAGTTTATTGAGGCCTTGCCAGAAGGCTATCAGACTGTAATTGGAGAACGAGGGACGCGTTTATCCGGCGGACAACGCCAGCGCATTGCTATCGCGAGAGCGATTTTGCGCAATCCGCCTATCCTGATTTTGGATGAGGCCACCTCCAATCTCGACACTCAATCAGAAAAAGCGGTGCAAGAAGCCCTTGATCGCCTCATGCAGGACCGAACGTCAATCGTTATCGCCCATAGATTATCGACTATCCAGCAGGCTGATCAAATTTTGGTTATAGAAAATGGTAAGATCATAGAAGCAGGTAAGCACGCAGAATTACTGCAAAATGAAGGATTGTACCGCAAGCTTCATGACATCCAATTTGCATGAGTTAAGCGTTCTGCGCAGCAGGAATAAAAGAACTAGGAGAAAATGGGCACTAGCTCACTAATGGCCGCTTTTATCTTCTCAACATAATCGAGTAAATGTTCTGGATCATAACTTTCGGCCCAGCGGTATTTGTCTAGTTGGTGGAGCAAATTGATCAACAAGATGTCCGGTTTCATTTGTTGATAGGCTGATTCAGAAATCTCCATTCCTGCTAAAAAGTGAGCAAAGTCTTCAGCCGAAGCTTCGCCAGACATCAATAAAACCCCTAGTTCATTGTGCGGCACGATATTGATTTCGGCGGTTCCCCAATCGATCAAGGAAATCTTATCGTTTTCAATTATCACGTTGCGCGGGCATAGATCTCCGTGCACTAAGCCAGATTTAAATTGCTTATTGAGCAGTTTCTGCAAAGCTTGGCGGATATACTCATGCTCTTCTAGGCTGAAAAAGGCCTGAATCAAAAGACTATCTTGAGGATTGAGTTCTCCTAGGTTGTATTGCAGACGGGCGAACCAATTATCATGAAACTCAGCTTCTTCAACGGCAGGCACTGCAATTCGGTCTATTTGATGAAATATACGCGCATAGCTCCCTAGTGCCTGCCATATAAGCGCTTTTTGCGCTGCCCTACTCTCTTGCCCATTTTGACCTGGAATCTTGGTTTGGATCATGAAAGCGAACTTATCAAATACCCCACGAGCCAAGATTTGGGCAGTTGGTATCCCCAAGCTAGCGATTCTTTGCAAGCACCAATCTTCCTTCTGATATTCTAAATCACTAGCTAAATCGTTAAGGCGAATAATATAATCCTCTTCATCTCCAATCACCTCAAACACCTGATTGACAATACCTAAGCCATTGATTTTTTGAATGGCAAATGGCCCTTTCAGCTGGTGATGATGAAGAATACTTTTGATAATTCTTTCCATGGGATAAAAAGCAAAAAGGTTGACAAGCTATTGCCTATCAACCTTTTGGTATATATGAATTATGGCTTTATTTTTTACTTACTGAGCCTAAGCCAGAAATATTCTTCTTGACATCGGGATCTCCCTTATAGCTTACCGCACCAGCACCAGAGATATTTACATCTAGAGATTCGGTGGCATAAACATCAGCGGCGGCAGCACCACTTAAACGGATATTTACATCACTACTTCTTAGATCATCGGCCCCGATGTGCCCAGCACCACTTACTGAATAAGTCGCTACCTCAGCAGTGCCTTCTAATTCTGTATTTGCTGCACCAGAAAGGCCAACTTTGAGCTCATCTACAGCCATGCTGACGTCAATATCTGCGGCTCCAGAAGCATCTATTCTTAAGACATCTGCCTCGATCGTATTTTCTGATTCTAGTTCAACACCCCCACTCACGTGGATAGAGTTGATGGTAGGAGAAGTAATGTAGAGATGTACATCATCTTCAAACTTCCAAGTGCCATTTTTTGAGTAGATGTTGAGCTTACCATCCTTGACTTCATAGCGTAGACGGTCTAGATCATCATCATGCCCTTTGGCTTCGAAGGTGTAGCCATCTCCTTGGGTTAGGTGGACCTCATAGGCGCCACTAACGCTGATCTTGTTAAATTCATCTACTTGGATCATTTGACTACCGGCAATAGCTCTGCGGTGTCCATCACGGTCATCGTGGTCTTCGTCGTGGTCTACATCCGTATGTACCTCAACTGACACATGATGATCATCATTGTCTCGGCCAGAGTTTACCCATTTGAAAAAATAGTACGCGCCGGCTATGACAAAGAGGTAAACGAAAATTCGTACTAACTTTCTCATATTATTGGTTGATTAGATGTAACAAAGACAGGGGTCCAACGGTAATAGTTGGAAGTATTTTTAAGTTTTATACATATTAATTAAAAAAGGAGAAAAATCTAGTGCTTAAAGTCGCTTGGTCGCCCTTATACGAACATCCATTGCCAGTTGGCCATCGCTTTCCCATGGAAAAATATAGCCTAATCCCTGAGCAATT
>CAZHOC010001201.1:0-654 GCA_964534295.1 uncultured Bacteroidia bacterium
TAGTAGTTTTCTTGCTATTGGGATGTGGTGAGTCAGAAGATCCCAATGAAGATTATTTGATCACGATATCTACCGAGAAAGGTGATATGAAGGTGATTTTGTATGAAGAAACACCTATTCACAAACAAAATTTTGTGAAACTCGCGAAATCAGGGAAGTATGATGGTACCATTTGGCACCGAGTCATCAATGACTTTATGATTCAGGGTGGTGACATCTATGGTGGTGGACAGGAACCTGCAGAGGAACGTCTTACCGCAGAAATAACGCCAGGGTTTTGGCACGTACGCGGGGCTCTTTCAGCAGCGCGCCAATCTGATGTAATCAACCGAGAGCGCAAATCCTCCTCCTGCCAATTTTTCATCGTGGATGGACAAGATTACGAAACTATCACAACGGACTACAATTCACTCTATCGAAAGTTCAACGAGATGGTACAAAACGAGCCTGAAAAATATGCGGATTTAATGGCAGGTTATCGAACGGCTGCTACGCAAGGTGGGCCAGACGAAGCATACAAATTCATCCGGGACAGCAAAGACTTTATCGAAAGCGAGACGGGTTTGCAAATTTATAAGCCGCTTGATAAAGGTCGAGATGCTCCCTACAAAGCGGCAAATGGGGGTGTACCATTTCTCGACAATCAATACACCG
>CAZHOC010001201.1:664-2508 GCA_964534295.1 uncultured Bacteroidia bacterium
TTGGCAGAGTGGTCGAAGGCCTGGAGGTGAGTGATAAAATAGCATCCGTCCAAACCGGAATCGTTGACAATCAAAAAGATCGACCCTACGAAGATATCACGATAAAAATGTCAGTAGATAGAATCCCAAAAACTGAAATCACAGAAAAGTATGGCTACAAATACCCAAGTGAATAAAAAGACACTTTTGAATATGGTTTGGGCAATCATTGGATTGTTGCTATTCGCTTGTAGCTCTGGAGAAGGTGGAGCTGGTGGCAAAGACGAGCTCGTTGTCATTCACACCGAATTCGGCGACATGACCGTGCTACTTTATGAGGAAACTCCTCTGCACAAGCAAAATTTTCTAAAGCTCGCGCGTGAGGGGCGCTATGATTCCACCATTTGGCACAGAATCATTGAGGGTTTTATGGTGCAAGGTGGCGATGTGTTTTTGAAAGAAGGCACCTCTGATACCGAAGAGCAACGTATTCCGGCAGAAATAGTAGAAGGGTTTTACCATACTAAAGGAGCACTAGCAGCCGCTAGACAAGGCGACCGGGTCAACCCAAACAAAGAGTCCTCATCCTGTCAATTTTACATAGTGCAGGGGAAGAAAATCAAGGAAGAAGAATTGACGATTGATCAAATGAAACTTCGACAAGGGATCAATGAGCTTTTTCAACTACCGGGTTACGACACGCTACAGCAATATTTTGTGAAACTTGCCAGAGAAAGAAGAAATGAAGAAACAATGCAACTGGCATTTTCCTTGAAAGACGCTATTGAGAAAGAAGTCGGGATGAAGGTCACAAAGGACATTGACCCTGAAGTTGTAAAACTTTACTCAACGGAAGGTGGAGCTCCACATCTAGATGGTGGTTATACAACTTTTGGCCGTGTGGTAGAAGGCCTTGACGTAATCGACAAACTAGCGGCTGTCCCTACCCAACCCGGAGACAAACCAGTGAAAGACACCTATATGACCATGGAGGTCGTCAAAATGAAAAAGCGAAAGGTCACGAAAGATTATAACTACGAGTATCCAGAAGGTAGCTGATGAAAGTTTTAATTACTGGTGCAAATGGTTTATTGGGTCAAAAGTTAGTGAAGCTTCTCACTGAGGAGTCTCAATACGAAGTTTTCGCCACAGGACGCGGTACCGATCGAAATAAAGCAGGAAGCCATCATTATCACTCGCTGGATATCACGAGTAAAGACGAAATCAAGGAAATTTTCCATGAAGTCCAGCCTGATTTTGTTATCAATGCCGCGGCAATGACGCAAGTGGATCAGTGCGAAACTGAAAAGGAAAAGTGCTGGGCTCAAAATGTTACTGCCGTTCAGGATATTGCGGATGCATGTGCTGTGCACCATTCCCACCTAATTCACATATCCACGGATTTTATATTTGATGGGAGCGCAGGACCATATAAAGAAGAAGACACACCCAATCCTCAAAGTGTGTACGCCGAAAGCAAATTAGAGTCCGAGAAGTTACTCTTCAACAGCGATATCGACTGGTGCATTCTGCGAACGATGCTTGTATTTGGTCTTGTGCCTGATATGAGCCGAACGAATATTATCCTTTGGGTTAAAAAGAGCCTGGAGGAAGGAAAAGAGATCAAAGTGGTAAATGACCAGTGGAGGATGCCGACCTTGGCAGAAGACCTTGCGTTGGCGTGCAAATTGGCGATTGATAAAAAAGCAAAAGGTGTCTTTCATATTTCTGGCAAGGACATGCTGACGCCTTACGATATGGCCGTTAAAACTGCAGAGCATTTTTCCCTGGACACGTCCACGATGCAGGAGGCCGATGGCTCTGTTTTCAAGCAGCCTGCCAAGCGCCCAGCCAGAACGGGGTTT
>CAZHOC010001202.1:0-2506 GCA_964534295.1 uncultured Bacteroidia bacterium
ACTTGGAATGTCTCTGAGCCTGCTATCGAAGTGCAACACGCTGATGGCAACAACTCCCTCGAACTTGCTTATGTAAGTCATCAAAAAGATGAGAGCATTGAAAATATCATTACCTATCAAATCGATCTCAAGGATCCGGTTTATGATACTGAGGTAAAAGTTTTTTACCGAGTTTATCAGGTCGAAAATGTCTTCGAGCAGTGGACCGAAATTACGCATGCTGAGGAAGAGCCTTTAGTGTTTAAGAAGTATGCTTCTGCCAATCTTTACTTTCGGGATCAGGACTTTTTCTTAACGCATTATCATGGCAGTTGGGCACAGGAAATGCAGCCAGAAACTAGCCAATTGACGGCAGGAATGAAGGTTTTAGACTCTAAGCTGGGTACACGATCTCATCTTTACGCTCCGCCGACCTTTATGCTATCGTTCGACGAAGTCGCGCAGGAAGACCAAGGGAAAGTAATGCTGGCTAATCTCGCTTGGTCAGGAAACTATCGCTTCGATTTTGAGGTAGATCGCTACCAAAACCTGCGATTGATTGCGGGTGCTAATCAACATGCCGCGGCCTATCATCTCGCCTCCGGTGAACGCTTGGAAACGCCACACTTTGTTTACACATACTCAGAGTCAGGCATCGGCCAAGCTAGTCGTAATATGCAGCGCTGGGCACGTAAGTATCGGATTTGGGACGGCCAAGGCGAACGCTTAACCCTGCTCAACAATTGGGAGGCTACCTATTTTGATTTTAATGAAGAAAAACTCTTGGGACTTTTTGATGGTGCCAAAGAATTGGGCGTTGACCTCTTTTTGTTAGACGATGGTTGGTTTGCCAACAAATACCCCCGTAATCACGACCGAGCGGGTCTGGGGGACTGGCAAGAAAACCGCAAAAAACTTCCCAATGGACTTGGCTATCTAGTTGAAGCTGCCAAAGAAAAAGACCTCAAATTTGGCATTTGGATCGAACCAGAGATGGTCAACCCCAAAAGCGAGCTTTACGAAAACCATCCCGACTGGGTGATCCGTCAAGCTGATCGTAAAGAATATTACTACCGCAACCAATTGGTGCTCGATCTCTCTAATCCAGCGGTACAAGAGCATGTTTACGGTGTCTTCGACAATATTTTCGCCGCCAATCCGGATATCGCTTATGTAAAATGGGACTGTAATGCAGTGATTTATAATGCCCATTCTGCTTATTTAGAGGCACAAGACATCGCCCAAAGTAATCTCTATGTAGATTATGTCAAGGGGCTTTATGATGTATTGGAACGGCTCAGAGTCAAATATCCAAAGGTACCGATTATGCTCTGCTCGGGTGGGGGCGGTCGTGTCGATTATGGGGCTTTGCAATACTTTACTGAGTTTTGGCCGAGCGATAATACGGCGCCGGTGGATCGCGTTTTCATGCATTGGGACTACTCTCATTACTATCCGGCCATCGCGATGAGCGCCCATGTGACCAATTGGGACAAGGAAGCTTCGATCAAGTTTCGTACGGATGTAGCATCGATGGGTAAGCTAGGTTTTGATATCGTGGTGGACGAACTCAGCGAGCAAGACCTAGCGTTCTGCAAAGCAGCTATCCAAAACTATGATGACTACAAAGCTGTCATTTGGTATGGAGATCATTACCGCCTACAAAGCCCTTATACTCACCCTTTTGGCAGCTTCCAGTTTGTAGATGAGGCCCAAGATCGCGCTATCATGTTTAATTATTTGGTCAGCAACCGTTGGGAAATCAACTACTCTATCGAACCCGTAAAGCTTAAGGGACTTGATCCTGCCAAACGCTATCAAATCACGGAAATCAATCTCTATCCGGGCACGCGTTCGCCCATAGGCGAGAATACCATCTACTCCGGCGAATATCTCATGAAAGTAGGTTTCAATCCGGATGTTTCTCAGCGACGTAGGAGCGTGGTCTTGGAATTGAAAGCAGTTGAGTAGCCTATTGCTTGATTTTGTTGACTGTTTCTAGTAATTCAGCTGCCTGTGTTTGGGCATAATGGTTAGGATCAGTCGCGATGGCACTTAGGACTTTTTGGGCTTCGCTTATTTGTTCTGCTTGGAGATGAGCGAGCGCTTGATACCATTGCGCTTCAAAATGTAGGATATGGACTGCGGGTACGGACTTGAAGTCCTCTATGGCTGCTTGAGATTGTTTTAGTTGCATATGACTGATGCCTCGGTAAAAGTGGGCATCTCCGATGAACGCAAAATCACTTTGGTTTAAGCAGCTCGAAAATTGATTGATTGCCTGCTCATAGTCTGCACTTTGGTAGGCCTCAATAGCGTCTTTCCAGATGTTGATTTCTGTATTTGCTCCATCTCGAAGGCTAGGTTTGCTGGGCAACTCGAAAGCCTCTGCATACAGCTCGGCAGCATTGACCGCTTGCAAGCGAGACCAAATTGAAAGGCTCAGGAGCAAAATGACAAAGGCCGCGGCCACAGAATAGGCGATTCTGCGGATGATAAAGCGGTTTTGTTGATGCTCAGCTAAATA
>CAZHOC010001203.1:0-2504 GCA_964534295.1 uncultured Bacteroidia bacterium
AATACGTTTGTAGTTCCTGGATAGGAACCACAAACGCAATATCTAAGTTAACAGCGATACGTTATTCAACGATCAATTTGCGGGTGAGACGCTTGGCGCCATCATTGAGATTGATCGATACTAGGTAGATACCTGCACTGAGGTCTCTTTCTCCCACTTCTACTTCATAGTCTCCCGCGGATTGTGGTCCGTACTTTAGACTTTGTACTTGACGACCAAAGAGGTCTGTCATTTGAATTTCAACATTGTCTACTCTTTCTGGCAATGAGTAGCGTAAATGCGTTTTGCCCTGAGTCGGGTTGGGGAAAAGCTTGAGATTGAAGTCAGCCAATGCATACTCGTCAATGCTGTTGACAAAAGTGCTATCTGGCTCAATCTCAAAAGGAGTACGGTACAAAATAGTCGTCAATGCTGGAGGCAACGGAATACCTAGGGGTAGACAAGTGTCCTGAGCAGCATCGTATGCACCTGGGTTGATCGTGACATACACATTGAGTGTATCAGTGGCGATGGTATCAAATGGCATTCCTTCCAAGATCACACAAGCGCGATTGACAAAGCCCGAATCGTGATTGACGGTAAATACACAATCAGGAGTATTACACGAGTAGCTCATTCCTTGGGGAAGGTTAGGAATAGAATCCAATACGAGGCTACAAATGTCAATTTCGATAGAACCAAATGGAGGGCCTGTGTCAACTGCTGAGTCCTGAGGTATAACCAAGGTGATGACTTGATTGTACATTACGCCTACTTTACCGTCTACCAAAGTGTCAGGATAAAGGCCAGGAACTTCAGAAGTCATAGTATCAGGATCACATTGTGCTTGAACGCTCAAACCAAATCCCAATACGAGAGTTAAAATGATTAATAATTGTTTTACCTGCTGCATGTGTTAAGGTGTTTCAGGTGAAGGTTAAATATTTGAAAAGGAACTCTTAAGTTAGTTAGGGAAACACGCTTTAGGCAATTAATTTCCCTAGTCTTTACGATAGATCGAAAAAATTATTGTTTCTCCCATGAGTAATGTAGGAAGTAAAGCTCCCGATTTTGCCTTGCAAGATCAAAATGACCAAACAGTGCGTCTCAGCGACTTTTTGGGTAAAAAACATATAGTCCTCTATTTCTATCCTAAAGACGAAACTCCCGGTTGTACCAAGGAGGCCTGTGGCTTTAGAGACAGCTACGAAAGCTTTAAGGATGCAGGAGCCGAGGTAATTGGTGTCAGCGCGGACTCGGTCAAGAGCCATAAAGCCTTTGCTACCAACCACCGATTGTCCTTCACCTTGCTAAGTGATCGAGACAAAAGTGTCGCCAAAAAGTATGACGTAAGTGGTAGCCTATTTGGTTTGTTGCCAGGCCGAGAAACTTTTGTAATTGATAAGGAAGGTACGATTCGTCATCGCTTTTCTTCCCAACTCAATATTGGCAAACATATCGACGACGCCTTGAAGGTTTTACAAGAATTGGCGTGATTGTATAGCATGTAAGTGCGGCATGCATGACGCACCTACAGCAATACAAAAAAGATGAAAAAACTGCTTCTAGCGATTGTTATTGCCCTTCCAGCTTTATGCCAAGCCCAGCTAGAAGCCTCCTTTCACTACGGACGCATCCTCAAGATCAATCCTGTATTTCCAGAGGTGAGCCAAAACTCCTGGGTGGCGACTGTGGGTATGCATCTACCTTCGGTGAACGCTCAGCCGATTCATTTTTGGCTGCACGCACAGCTATATCAGTTTGGCAATCCTGCGGTGCTGGGTTACGGGGTGAGTGTGATGCCCTCTTTAGAGTTTCGCTTTTTTGCTTCGCAAAACGCTCATCTCTCGCTGCGCCAAGGCGCTTCGATTGCTTTTATGAGTAATCCATACGACCGAGATTTCAATCCCTCCAACAATATCATCGGCGCTCCACTCAGCCTTGCGGCCCAAACCAGTCTGGCTTGGCGGCAAGGCATAGGGGAGGATCTAGCGATCTCGCTAGGTGGTAGCTTTTCCCATTTCTCCAATGGCAATAGCCGAGTTCCCAATCTCGGAGTCAATATTCCATCCGCCTTTTTGCGCGTCCAGTGGGGGCGTCCGACGGAGTCGATCCCCACCAAAGCCTTTGGTGGTTTGAAACTAAACTATTGGGGAGTACGCCTTGGCTTGGGCACACACGCTTTCAAAGTACCCGACGGCCCTAACTATCTGGCTTGGTCAATTTCTCCTTTTTGGTCTCGAAAACTCAAACCCAAACTAGCTTTTCAGGCTGGCCTAGAGTTATTCTATGATGATGGTAGTGGTGCCTTTGCTCGTGAGCAGGAGCTGCCCGATATAGCCTGGCAAGGCATGGGGATTGCACCTTATATCGGCATCGAGTATCAAATCCAACGCATAGGCCTTGTACTCCAAAGCGGCCCCTACCTCAAAACGCCCTTTCCACATGGCTGGAGAGTCTATACCCGTTTAGGGATGGAATATCATATCCGAAGCCGGCTTTTTATTGGTGGTTATATTCATGCC
>CAZHOC010001204.1:0-2501 GCA_964534295.1 uncultured Bacteroidia bacterium
GGCCATAAAGAAAAAAGAATTCCATTTCCATCTTTTTTTACTTGTAAATCTATTGCTGGATATAAGTTAGTGGAGATCTTCACCATGACAGAATCTCCTGGTTGCAGTTCGAATATAGTCCCTTCTGGCTCTAATGATATAGTAATAATCATCCCAAAATCATTAGTTAATCTAAAACCTGTTATTTCTTCCATGCTAATCAAATAATTGTAATAAACTTTCTAATTGCTGCCCACGAGGAAGAGCACTTGGATTTGCTGGGTCAGCCGCACCTATTTTCTTATATCCTTCAGATACTGATTTGAGCACATCTTTAGTCCAACCATTTTGCTCTAATTGGGCTCTTGTAAAATCTTCCACTGTTTTGGTTGGAGTGCCTTTACCCCATCCAAAAAACCTGCCTGCTTGAGCATTTGTCATACCGGACTTAGAAATTCTTCCTCCCAAATTAACCTCTTTGGTAACTTGCTTTATTAGTTGGACATCTCTTGCGACCTGTTTAACCACCTGTTCTTCAGCTTCTTCAAATCCTTCTTTTACTAATTTATTTTTAGCTTTAGAGCCCGTAAGCCCTCTTAATATACCACTAGTACCCCATAAAGTAGTTACTATTTCAATCGCTTTGGGTATGGCATAACCAAATGACTCTTTATCACTTTGTATGGCTGGCTCGTTTTCCCAGAATTCCCAGAAAGTTTCCCAGAGCTCCCCGGCAGTAACATCAGGAATCTCCCAACGCCAATTTATCCCATCATTTGCCATGTCTAATTCAGCCTCACCTGGCAAGTTTCCACCATAAAACTGGGGGTTATCTCCTTCACCTGTTTGAACAAAATAATGATTTACATATACACGACCAGTCCAGTTACCATCTGAGGAAGCCACAATTTTCCCACTTGAGCCAATTTGGAGCTTTGTAGCAAGTCCATCTTTATCTACCTTCCAATAGGTAACAACTAATTCTTCCAGTCCATCTAAATCAATTGCAATAATGGGCTTATTTCCTGCAAATTGATACGGCGTATACCAAGGATAATCTGGTGCCAAAGGATCAACGGATAAGAATTTAGCGATTCTTGCATCATAAACTCTAAAGCCATAATCATATTGTACTCCCTCACTCTTTATTTCGTCATCAGATTCTTTGCCATTGAATCCGTATCGATAATTTTCAGTTTGATACTTTCGGTTAGGCATTTCCATACCAAAGGGGTAGTAGTCTTGCGAAAGGATGATGTCTGCGGTATAGCCTATGATCGACAGTGGTCCTCCCTCTAGGAGTAGGTCTACATTCTTTTTATCAGAGACTACTGCTAATACGTTACCTAGGTGATTAGCGAGCTCATACTGCTTTTGTCCAACAATCCGTTTGTGTATGCTTGAGCTACCCGTCTGTGCTTGGGGCTGATCAACCGAGCTAAAGCTGCCTGTAGGATAAGTCCCACTATACTCCCACAGTTCCATGCGTCTTGCTACGCTGTGTAAGCCACTTCGACTACTGCCATAGAGATGCACTTCTTTTTGGACTAACTCTCGATTTTCAGTATCCACCGCTCTTTCTGATCGGCTGTATACTGAGATCACATTGCCTTGAGCATCACGACTGTAGTAGGTAAACTCTTTGACCACTTCATTCCCATAGGAGACCTCCTTGCTAATTCGATTACCCATACCATCATAGCGGAACTGGATATAGTCTTGTTGTTGACTGCCAAGTGGGAAGGTAAAATCAATGCGAGTGATTTTGTTGTAAACATCCCAAGTGATGGTCTCAATATTTGCCTCGATGTCCTTAGTTAACTGCCCAATTTCATCATACTCATAGGTATAAGCAGGCGTACCTGGGCCCTTACCTTCTAACTCCCCGGCAACATTAACCCCTACTACTTCATCAGTAATGCTTAACAGCCGGTTCGCTTTCAGTTTGCCGTTATTGTCTAATTCGTATTCATAATCCGTGATATCATCAAAGAGCACCCCTTGATCACCTCTTCGCTTAAGGGTCTGGATATTCCCCATACCATCATAGGAATAGCTGGTCCCATACTTCTGAATATTATTTTGGTTAGGGCTCCAAACTCTTGTAGCGGCATTGTACTGATCAAAGGCCTCTGCCTCTCTGATCCGATTAAGCTGGTCATACCGATAAGCCATGGCTTGCATGCTGGTGGTGAGATTACCCGGACTGCTCGGATTTTCCAGCATGATGCCCGTTAGCATCGAACCAATATTCCCATTAAATAGATCATAATGCGCCATCTCAAAGCTACTGCCTAAGGGTGCATGGGGATCACTAAAGTAAGATTGCGTTGCCCCAATGGCGGCATAGTCCTTCTCTACTTGCTGCCAATAATAATTGAGCTGATAGCCCATTACATCGGTAACAAAGTTGCGGTTGAGATTAGCAATGGTCTGGGTTCCTCTTAGGCCGTCTCTACCCGGATCATCCTGACTTCTTAGGGTAGGTGCATTGACACTCTTGATCCAACCTTGTAGGTTGT
>CAZHOC010001205.1:0-2498 GCA_964534295.1 uncultured Bacteroidia bacterium
GAGTTGCTGATCAAAAAGCTGCTTTCAGCGAGAACATTCTGGCTATTTTGAAATAATACGCCTAAACCCTCTAGGTAAGTACCAAAATCATTAAAGCCGATTGTACCCCGACTGGTAACCGTGGTCCGAAATTGGTTTTCTTCTACATTGACCCAAGAAGGGTTTATTCGTACTTGGACATATTCAAAATCATCATAGCCGGTGGTGGGATCTGTGTAGGTGAACTTAAAATCTACCAGGAAATCTACTGGTAAATTGGCACCCACGGCAATCTTAAAATCATCTGAGGATCTAAAAGCATTTAGGGTTCCCAGAGATCCCACCATTGCTTTGTTATCCAATACTTGTATAAAAGGAGTTTGCTGTAATGGAATGCTCAATGTGATCTCTAAGTTGCCAGTAGGATCTAAATAATTGAGAAAACTAACATCTAAGCTTACAGTATCACCTGCGGCAATACGTCCATCTCCATCTACGTCTCGCAAACGATATTCCTGAGTACGAACGGATGGAATAGCATCGGGCAAGAGGGAAGCAAACATATCTAGGCGCCCACGGCCTACCCTATCAGTCATGATAAAATCGTGAGGAATAGGTTGAGAACTGACGCGGACTTTTTGAGCCGCTTGCGCTCCATTATATTGCGGAAATTCTGATAGAGTTAAGGCTACGGCACCGGCAACAATAGGAGCAGAAATAGAAGTACCCTGCCATAAGCCCAAATAATCATCATCGCCATTGAGGGAAGAGATAAAAATTCCAGGAGCGCTTATGTCTACGCTATGATTAAAAGTAGTATTGCAACAAACTGAGTCTTGCAGGCCGCTGATCGCAACAGAAATGGCGCGGTCAAAGGCAGCCGGATAAAAGCGAACATTTGAGTTGCTATTACCGGCGGCAACAATCACGGCAGCTTGGCGATTGATGGCCGCATAATTAACCGCCTCTTCTCCAAAGCGTGTAGGGATAGGCGAGCCCCATGATAAATTGACGACTTCACAGCCTTGATCAACCGCATAGACAAGACCTTGATAGCCATAAAAAATACTGCCAATATTGGATTCGGGAGAGGCTTTAATAGGAAGATAGCGACAATTAAATCCAGTTCCTGCAATACCTATTCCATTATCAGTGGTGGCAGCAGCAACGCCAGCTACTCCTAATCCATGCCAAGGGAAAATGGTACTCGCGTTATTATCGCCGGCTTCGCCTAAGGAATCTCCGCCAAAGTCCCAACCCCGATAATTATCAACATAACCATCCTGATCATTATCAATACCATCTACTGGGTCATCGGCATTGATATACAGATTGTCCTGCATATCGGGATGCTGGAAAGAGGTCCCGGAATCTACAATTCCGATTACCACACTAGTATCATTGCGTTGAATATCCCAAGCTTCTTGAGCGCGAATCATTTGTAGATGCCAACTGCCGGGAGCCCCATTAGTAGTATCAGCAAAATAATCATTCGGCTGGTACATGGTCTCGGCAACAAACCATGGCTCTACATACTCGAGTTCAGGTAGTCTATTGAGAAGACTTACAGCCGCATTGATTGAAAATAATTCGGGATCATATTGCAGACTGTAGATCAGACTTAAATCCACAAGCTTCTGGCCGTAGGCATTGTATGTCTGGGCAGGTGCTTCATGATGAGGAAACACCTTTTCGAGGCCTTGAATTTTCAGCTTAGCGAGAGAAGCGTTGACCGAAGGTATATTGATTTGTGAAGGGAGGCAAAGGTCCCTGTATTGAGGTTTCACTTTAAAGATTAAGCGACCCTCCCAAACATTTGCCCCTGCAGGCAATTGGTAGGAAAGAGGAACACTTATTGTTTGTTGAGCGAAGAGAGAGGGAAAGAAAAATAATCCAAGGAGCAGCAGTAAGGCTTTGTTAATCAGGTTTTTTTGCATGATGCCATAAATTCCTTTGAGCTTTTTTTTAGATAACGATCTAAAGCGATAAAAAGGCATGTATAAAATTAGAAAAATTGAATAGGTTTTTAGAGTGGAGTGTCACAATTTCTTACTTGGGTGGGTTATACTTGAAATTAGACGCCTCTAAGCGGGCAAACTAATTTTTCTATTAATGCCAATTAATCCTTAATTTTGATCTTTAAGAAACGATTGTATGAATCCGAACGAATTTCAGAAGTACGCTACCGGACACCTTGGAATCAATAGCATGACCTTGCATGACTATACTAGCGCTGCCAACGCAAACATAATGGCGGGCGTTCCCAATGTGTATGGTCTTACCCCAAATATTATAGAAGAACGTCAACTCAACGTCATCGCGATGGATGTATTTTCTCGCTTGATGATGGACAGAATCATCTTCTTGGGTATGCCAATCAACGATCAGGTAGCCAATATTGTTAGCGCTCAGTTGCTCTTTTTGCAATCTGCTGACGCCAAAAAAGACATCAATATCTACATCAACTCTCCTGGAGGGTCTGTATATGCAGGTTTAGGTATCTATGATACGATGCAAAT
>CAZHOC010001206.1:0-2497 GCA_964534295.1 uncultured Bacteroidia bacterium
CTCCGCACTCGGCACTACCAATACATCAATCTTGGGATAATTCTTGGCGCGATAGCTATAATCGGGGATAAATTGTAATCCTTCAAAGGTGCGAATGATCCCACTATCCTTGGCGATCGTAAATACCTCCATTCCTAAGCTGTCATGAAAAACGGTATGCTGAAAAATGTCCATGGGAGCCGTTAATTCGGTATTGTAAACACCCTCCATCACCAGGAATCCTACTTGCAAGACTTTATCCGGACGGACGATTGCTTTCTCAGCCTGAGGGGTGCTGCAAGCGATCAAGCCTGCCATTAAGGCGATGCCCCAAAATTGGAAATACTTCATGCCAAGCAAGCTACGGCTTTCTGGGCAAAGGAAATAGGGGATGCAGCGTTCCGCGCAGCGGCTCCGTACTAGGGATAAAAACTAAGCCACTATGAACAAATTAAGCCTTTTCCTATTCCTCGGAGCAGTATTTGTCCTTACAGCCTGCTCGAAAGAAGACGATACGCCAACTTTAGATCAACGGTCTAATCTTGGCTTTTTTTCTAATACCAGTAGCGGCATGGGTTTTTCTGGCTATGTAGGTGCTGGAGAGCGCTACAATGAAATCGCAGAAAACCCCTTCGTCAAAGTTAGCGATGAGCCAGTTTCTACCTTCTCGATTGATGCAGATGGCGGTTCTTATGCTAATGCTCGTCGTTTCATTGAAGCTGGAGAACAACCACCAGTCGATGCTATTCGCACTGAGGAGTTTATCAATTTCTTTCCTTTCGATTATCCCCAACCTACGGCTAATGTCCCTATTGGCTTGAATGGTGAGATCAGTGATTGTCCTTGGGAGAAGGATCACAAATTGGTGAGAATCGGTATTCAAGGCAAGGATGTACCACGCGCGCAGCAAGCTCCTGCCAATTTTGTCTTGTTGATAGACGTTTCCGGTTCGATGAATACGGATGATAAACTTGGGCTACTACAAACAGCCTTTAATCTATTCGTAGATGAGATGCGGCCAGATGATCGTTTGGCGATCGTTACCTATGCCGGTTCTGATGAGCTAGTACTTAACTCTACGCCTGGGACCGATAAAGCTACCATCAAAGATGCGATCAATAAACTGCGCTCAGGAGGCGGTACTAATGGTGCTCAGGGGATTGTTACTGCCTACGAAATTGCCGAGCAAAACTTTATCGATGGCGGCAATAATCGCATCATCTTAGGGACTGACGGAGATTTTAACATTGGCCCAAGTAGTCAGGACGAATTGATAGAGATGATTGAAGAAAAGCGGGAATCGGGTGTATTCTTGAGCGTACTGGGAGTAGGTACAGGTAACCTAAATGAAGGCATGATGGAGCAATTGGCCAATAATGGCAATGGCAACTTCGAATACATCGATAGTGAAGAGCAGGCTCAAAAAGTGATGGTGGATGAATTTGCCAAGTTCTATACCATCGCAAAAGACGTCAAAATTCAGGTGGAGTTTAATCCTCAGGTGGTTAAGCAATATCGTTTGATTGGATACGAAAACCGTGTGCTTGACAATGAGGATTTTGAAGATGATACCAAAGATGCGGGTGAAATTGGGGGTAACCAATCCATCACCGCTCTTTATGAGTTGATCCCTGTCGCCAATATCAATTACAAAGACTACAATACTTTTAAAGTTGATTTCCGCTACAAGGATCCTGACGCCAATAGCAGTCAAGCGCTGACTTTAGAAGTGGTTGATTACGAAATTCCCTTTGATCAGGCTTCGGAAAACCAACGTTTCGCTGCAATTGCGGCTGGATTTGCCTTGGTACTAAGAGATTCGCCTTACAAAGGCAATCTATCCTACAACAAGCTACTAAATTGGCTGGGTGTTGCTCAAACTTTTGATCCTAATGGCTATCGTCAGGATTTGGAAGCCTTGATTAAAAAAGCGAAAGCACTTTAATAGATTGACCTTTTTCCAATCTGCTGTCTTTTGTGGGGTTTACCGCTTAGCGGAACGATTATCCCCCAAAACTAAAGAGCTTGATCAATTGATCCCTGGGGGCGCAAAATTTTGTGCCCCTATACTTATTTGTTGTAAATACATTGCAGAGATGCAGCGTTCCATAGCTTGACTCCGTTTTACCCACAAACAAGTACACCTCACAATGAAAAACCTATCGTTTATCCTAATACTGGGGATCGCCCTATCCCTCACTTCTTGCTATACGGACGGCGCGTTTTATAGCATGGCTGCCGATGGAGAAGATGTGGGGGGAGAGAATTACAATGAAATTGTAGAAAATCCCTTTGTCGTAGTCGCTGATGAGCCGATTTCTACTTTTTCTATCGATGCGGATGGCGGCTCTTATACCAATACCCGCCGCTTTATCGAGCAGTATCGAGAACTTCCTCCTTTAGGGGCTATTCGCACCGAAGAATTTATCAACTATTTTCCATTTGATTATCCTCAACCGACTGGCAATGCGCCTATCGGGCTCAATGGAGAGATCAGTGATTGTCCTTGGGAAGAGGG
>CAZHOC010001207.1:0-2496 GCA_964534295.1 uncultured Bacteroidia bacterium
AATCCTTATGTCAATTATTACCAAGGGCCGGGCTGGTATCGCACCCAACTCCAGGTTGATAACCCCTACCACAAGGGACGAACGCTCCTACATTTTGAAGGGGCGGGACAAAAGACAGAAGTTTATATCGGACTCGAGCAAGTCGGTAGCCATGTCGGCGGCTATGACGAATGGAGCGTAGATATCACTGATTTTATCGAATCAGCGCAAAAGGAAGAGGGAAAAGTGCCCTTATCCATCCGTTGTGATAATTCTCGCGATCTGGAAATGATCCCTTCGAGTTTGTCCGATTTCAATGTCTATGGCGGATTGTATCGTTACCTTAATTTGGTTTATGTACCGGAGGCATATATACAGCAGGTGCATATCACACCAAGCCTAAATGGCAGAAAAGTGGGCGAGGTAGCTTTGAAGATTGATTTTTCAGCAGCAGTAGAAAAAGAATTAACGCTTAAAGTCCGGGACTCCAATGATGAGCTAGTCTATGAGACCCAACTAAGCACCAGCGGAGAGCAATTATCTCACAGCTTTGCGCTCAAAAAAATCAGCCGTTGGTCTCCCGATCAAGCCAATCTTTATCATCTTGAAATCAGTAGCCCTGACGGCCAGACCTATACCGATAAGTTTGCTTTTAGGACCTACCGATTTGAGAAGCAGGGGCCTTTTTACCTTAACGGGGAACGCTTACTCTTGCGGGGCACCCACCGGCATGAAGATCATGCGGGCGTAGCCGCGGCGATGACAGAAGAGATGATCCGCACCGAAATGATCCTCATGAAAGAAATGGGCGTCAACTTCATTCGCTTGGGGCATTATCAGCAATCTCGCATTGTCCTCAACCTCTGCGATAGTCTGGGCATTTTGGTCTGGGAAGAGATTCCCTGGTGCCGCGGTGGACTCGGCGGCGATATCTACAAAGCTCAAGCCAAGCGCATGCTGAGCAATATGATAGCTCAGCATTACAATCATCCCTCTGTGATCATCTGGGGTCTTGGCAATGAAAATGATTGGCCCGGAGATTTTCCGGAGTTTGACAAAAAGAAGATTCAGGACTTTATGCAGGAACTGCATGAGTTGGCTCATGAGCTTGATGATACACGTCTTACGGGCATCCGTCGCTGTGATTTTTGCAAGCATATCGTGGATGTGTATTCGCCCTCGATTTGGGCGGGTTGGTATCGCGGAAAGTTTACAGAGTACAAAGAGGTCTCTCGCAAAAATATGGAGCAAGTCAACCACTTTTTCCACATGGAATGGGGCGGTAGCAGCCATGCTGGACGGCATGATGAAGATCCAGACAAAGGGCTGGAAAACGTCAACGTCGGCCAGGGCGCCGATGAGCGCGCGGGTGATGCCTCCTTGGTTGGCGGTACGGCTCGCGTCTCGCGAGACGGCAATTGGTCAGAGACTTATATCTGTAATCTCTTTGATTGGCACCTCCAACAACAGCTCGAGATGCCCTGGCTGACAGGGGCCGCTCAGTGGGCCTTTAAGGATTTTTCTACGCCCGTAAGACCGGAAAACCCCGTGCCTTATATGAATCAAAAGGGTGTGATACAGCGGGATTTCACCAAAAAGGAGAGCTATTATGTCTTTCAGTCCTATTGGACGACTAAGCCGATGGTTCACATCTACGGGCACAGCTGGCAAACCCGCTGGGGACAAGCTGGCGAAACCCGCCTGGTAAAAGTCTACTCCAATTGTGAGGAGGTAGAGCTGTTTTTGAATGGGGAGAGTTTAGGCACGAAAGAGCGTAATTCGGAGATTTTTCCAGCCTGTGGTCTGTATTGGGAGGTGCCTTTTAGAGCAGGCGCAAATAATCTAATTGCCGTTGGCACAAGCAAAAAGGAAGAGGTGAAGGATGAAATCAACTTGACCTATCAGACTGAGACATGGGGGGATATCACGCAATTGGTGCTCAATGAAGAAATAATTGATGAACACTATAGTTGGCTTTCGGTCAAAGCATTAGATGCCAAGGGAGTGCTCTGTCTCGACGCGATCGACAAGGTGGAGTTTTTAGCGATGGGCGATGCCGAGTTGATCAAAGATCAGGGCACTCCGCATGGCTCTCAAAAAGTAGGGCTTTGCAATGGCGAAGCGAAGATTATGGTTCGTCGCTCTTCCGGGACTTATATGTTGGGGGTCAAATCCGAAGGGTTGGAGACAGTGCTGATCAGCGGAGGAAAAAATGGTGAATGATGAATTTCGAATGATGAATTTCGAATGTCGAAGTATTAGAAGACTACATTTCTTCGTTCCGCGCAGCGGAGACAGATAGACAAAGGTCCCTCGGCTATCGCTCAGGATGACCTTTTGAGGGATTTGATTTGACAAATAAGACTCACCCATTTGTCGTGCTGAGCTTGCCGAAGCATCTCGAGGGATAAGCGTTCCGCGAAGCAGAGACAGATAGACAAAGGTCCCTCGGCTATCGCTCGGGATGACCTTTTGAGGGATTTGATTTGACAAATAAGACTCACCCATTTGTCGTGC
>CAZHOC010001208.1:0-2496 GCA_964534295.1 uncultured Bacteroidia bacterium
ACTCTAAATGGCTACCGGTCTCTTTATGGTTCAACAAAGTTGGCCTCCGAACTCATCGTCCAAGAGTACAACAAACTCCTCTCAGTCCCGGCTATTATCAACAGATGCGGGGTGATTACTGGCCCCAATCAAATGGGTAAGGTTGATCAAGGTGTATTCGTACTTTGGGTAGCACGGCATTACTGGCAAAAGAAATTAGGCTACTTTGGTTTTGGTGGTACTGGCAAGCAAGTTCGTGATATGATGCATGTTGCCGATTTGCTAAGTTTAGTCGATCAACAAATTCATGACTTCCCAACCTTTGATGGAGGAATCTTCAATGCCGGAGGCGGTAGAGACAAAAGTGTTTCCCTGCAGGAACTAACCCAAGTTTGCCAAGAAGTAACGGGCAATAAAATCGAGATTAGCTCTGTGCCTGAAAATCGCCCCGCGGATATCAGACTTTATATCACAGATAATCAAAAAATATTTAAAACTTCTGGGTGGCAAGCCCAAAAAAGCGTCAAAGAAACGGTCCATGATATATTTCAATGGATAAAAGCAAATGAAACAACCCTTAAAGCCATAATCGGATAGAAGATGCTGTTTGCCTTTCTCAATTCCCTGCAAACATATGTGATAGGAAAGTTAACGCAGTTTTGCGCCCAAAAATATTGGAGGTTTTATTCTATCGGGATTGCCTTTTTGCTTTCTATCTTTTTTGCATTTCCTGCTTATGACACCTTATTGCCGGGAGCTTCAGAAGTCAAGAATCACCAACACCTAAAAGAGCAATTTGAGCATCCACTGCAAAATCCTGATGCTTCTCCAGAGACTCATCAAGCCAAAATGGTCTTCCGGCTAAGCGTACCGCTAGTAGCCAACCTTACGGGCATCAAGAACCCCAAGGTTTATATTATTCTTCAGCAGCTTTTGGGGCTAGGGTTCTTTTATGTTTTTCTGCTACTCGCAGAACGCATATTTCAAGATAAGGTTAGTGCCTTGTTACTCCTCTTAGGTGTAGTAGGAATTTATCTAGGAAAGTCTTTCTTCTGGGATATTCAAGGTTGGTTTGACGGCATTGCATTCTTCTTTCTAATATTATCTATGTACTTTCGCTCTCCTCCCATCCAGTGGCTATGTCTTAGCATCGCTTTCTGGACTGATGAAAGAGCCATTCTTGCCTCTGGACTAATTTGGTGCTGGTGGAAAATTCAACATTATCGTACGGAGAATCTTAGCCTAAAAAATCTTGTACAAATCGATACGGTAAGTATCACCTTTATCTTGGCTTGGGCATCTTATCTTGGCCTCAGATTTTGGTTAGGGAGTGTCTTTGGCATGCAAACTCCCATGGGAGAATCCGGTGCTTTTGGGTTTCAAAGATGGGAGGTGATCGTTCCTGCATTATTTACTGCTCTTGAAGGCATTTGGTTATTATTTATCCCCATCTTACTCGGGCTAAAAACCAATCGATCTTATTGGTTTTTTGCTGCATTGACCTTGGGCTTTCTCTCGGTAATCATACCGGCATTGACAGTGGCAGATATGACAAGAAGTATCACTTACGCCTTTCCGATCTTTTTGATAGGATCATACTATTTACAGAAACAAGGAGACATCAAAGCCAATCAAAGCTACTTAATGGTAATGACTGGCATTTGTTTACTGTTTCCCAACTTTACCGTCATAAGTGTGCTGAGTTGGATGCATCCCATTTTCCCAGGGATTTTTGTAGAACATCAAGGAATGTAGAAATGATACCTAATTGGCGAGATAAAAATACTTTTAGATTGAGCGTTACTCCGAAGGAGGATGCCCCTAAAAAAGTCCCTAGCATTATGTCAATCGGTATGAAAGCAATCAGGCAAAAAATCCTTGAAAATACTGTTTCACTAGCCTACTTTGACACTGTTATATTTCCCGGTTCCTGAAACGTTCAGTTTGTCAAAACAAGAATGGCTAATTAGTCCGTATATTTGTGAACTAGTAGGATTTACAAACGATTCATACCGCAAACACAGACTCCTCCAAACCCAAATACATTATGAAACTTAGCGTTGTAATCCCCGCCTATAATGAGGCAGAATCTATTACGGGCACTCTGACGGCCCTATATGATACCTTAAAGGAAGAAGCGATCCATCATGAGATATTGGTAGTAAATGATAATAGTAAAGATGAGACTGAGTTAGTCTTACAAGAACTTCAGCTTAGGATCCCAAGTCTTCGCTACATCAATAATCAGCCTCCTAATGGGTTTGGGCTTGCTGTCCGTAAAGGGTTAGAAAATTTTGATGGTGATTGTGTTGCTGTATTCATGGCGGATCTTTCAGATGATCCAAAGGATTTAATTCGGTTTTACCATGAAATGGTAGAGGGTAATTACGATTGTGTTTTTGGCAGCCGGTGGGGCAAAAATGGAGGTCAAGTTTTTGATTATCCCCAACCTAAGAAAGCAATTAATAGGCTCGCTAACTTTATCGTTCGCACCCTATTTGGCTTTAAGTACAATGA
>CAZHOC010001209.1:0-1355 GCA_964534295.1 uncultured Bacteroidia bacterium
AAACGATCTAAAGACAAAGACCATTTCGGCGATAAAGGCCAAAGCTAATATTAGGGCAATCCCGCGCCGGGAATCAAACTTCATCACTCCTTGCTCATCTTCTAGATTAAGAAGCATGATCACAAAGAGGAAAAGTACCATGATCGCACCAGCATAAACCAAAATCTGGATCGCAGCCAAAAATTCGGCTCCGAGCGACAAATAAAGTCCAGCGATACTGAAAAAGTTGAGAATAAGACTCAGGGCAGAATAAACCGCGCTTCGGTTGAGAATGAGTCCTACTCCACCAGCCAATCCTAGGATAGAAAAGACCCAAAAAAGACCAGTTTGTATTGTAGCTGTGGCTTCCAAATTAGTGGGTTTTTGAATTGAGCCGTAAATATGAACCTTTTATGTAACAAATTCAACTTCCAGAGGCCTCTATCCAACGAAGAAGTCGATCTAAATCCTCCGGTCGATCAATTGCCATCCCCGCCTCTTCCCCAATTGCCGTCTGAATCGCCCAATCATGCCCCAACCAGCGTAATTGTTCCAAAGATTCAGCCATTTCTAAAGGATGAGGATCCAGCTTGGTCAAAGCCAACAAAGTTTCCCTCTCAAATGCATAAAGCCCGATATGTTGATAATAGGTATGATGCTGGAGCCAATCGTTCTGCGCAGCATCTCTAATAAAGGGTATAGCAGCACGGCTAAAGTAAAGCGCCTTCCCACTATTATCTCTCACGACTTTGACGCGGTTGGGATTATGGAGGTCAGCCGCTTCGCGGAACGGAGAAACGAGGGTAGCGATTGTAGCCTCGCTTTGGTGCAGGCTCTCTACCAACAGATCTATTTGAGCAGGCGCAATAAAGGGTTCATCGCCCTGCACGTTGAGGATGGTATCGAAGGCAGTTAATTGAGAGGCGACTTCGGCTATCCTATCTGTCCCAGAACGATGCGTCTCACTCGTCATCCAGACTTCACCTCCAAAATCCTTTACATGCTCAAAGATCCTTGGGGCATCGGTCGCGACCCCTACTTTATCTACTCTTTGGGCCTTGAGGCATTGCTCGTAGACCCGCTGGATCATGGATTTACCTTTGATGTCGATCAGGGGCTTGCCGGGAAAGCGAGTAGAGGCGTAGCGGGCCGGTATGAGGGCGAGTGTGGGCAATGAAGAGCGATTTTTTTGAGAATTCCTCCTTATAAAAAGCACTCATGTCCCTCTTCGGAGGGACTAAGGGGGAGGAATAGACTGCCAAATTACTATTTCTTAGGGTTTATATGCCAGCAAATGCTCAGGGATGAGCGTTCTGCGAAGCAGTAGAACCCAAAAAACTGAACACAGAGGCACATATAAACAGAGCTACATCATG
>CAZHOC010001209.1:1379-2494 GCA_964534295.1 uncultured Bacteroidia bacterium
AATTTGTAGACGATCCAACCCAATATGCCTAGCCTAGCAGTCCAAGCGACGGTTCTGATCCAATTGACGCGTACGAGGGATTTGACGGCTTCAGAACTGAGACCATCGAGTAATTTATTGTGTAGCGGTACGGCTTGAAAAAAAGTGTTGAGCCAGATTATGCCAATGAGAGCCATCCCAATCCATAGAAGATAAGGACTAATCCCTTCTGGTCTCCAGCTAAGTAGGATCGCGCCTGTCGCTAGTTCAGCTACCATCAATGGGCCTACCAGTGGGCTGATCCAATTGCGATGCAAAACTTCATATTGGGCAAAGGCGGTTTCTCCCACATGGGCAAAGAGGGGATAATGTAAAACCTGGATGATCCAGATAATCCCGCACATCATCCCAGTGATCAAGAGATGTATAGTAAATAATCCTTTCATATTGTCGTTAAGCAACAATAGACTAAAATTGTTTGTTAACTTGACATTCACATATTCCGTAAAAAAAAGGCGCGATATTGGCTAAGACACCTTGATGACGATTTTGCAACCTATGAAAAGCTGGTTTATACTCATTGCCGTATTCTTTGCTTGCGGCAACACAGCCTTCGCTCAAAAAAAGGCTACGATACTCGACCATAAAGACAGGATTCGAATTAGTCGCTTAGACGTACTTAACTCTTCTGCTAGAGAAACCAATCTGTCTGTTACTCCTGATGGTCGCTATCTATATTTTATGTCTTTGCGGGGAGGTCAGCCTTGGTCTCGGATGTATATGACTTTTAGAGGAGACTCGGTTTATGACGGAGATATTTGGTACGCCCAAAAAGTAGGCGGTGAATGGCAAAGACCCCGCTGTCTGCCTTATAGCATCAATACTTCGCAAGGCGAAGACGAACCCAATGTATCAGCCGACGGTCGCAAGGTCTATTTTCAGTCTTGGAACTATATCTGGCCAGAAACTGGTGGCCCTTATTATGAAGTAACCCGTGATGGCAAAAGCTGGACCAGTCAAAAAGGCATGGGCGGCGGTATCACTGAGTTTTTTCATAACCTTTCGGCCACAGATGGTATGTCCATTTCTCCCGACGGGAAACGCTTTATTGTAGCAGCAGGGCCCGATTATGATGA
>CAZHOC010001210.1:0-2489 GCA_964534295.1 uncultured Bacteroidia bacterium
CGACATTTTTTTCACCGCCAATTTGCTCTCCAATCGCCTCTATCACAATAAAGGTGATTTTCGCTTTGAAGATATCTCTTCTCAAGCCGGTATTGAAGGTCCCCAAAACGGCTGGAGCACGGGGGTGAGCGTCGCAGACGTGAACCAAGATGGTTGGCCCGATATCTATGTTTCCCAACTGGGCGATTATCTCGACAAAAAAGGTCATAACCTCCTCTACCTCAATCAAGGCGACTTAACGTTCCGCGAAGCGGCCGCTGAATACAATCTCGATCTCGTAGGCTTTTCCACGCAGGCCGTATTCTTTGATTATGATCGCGATGGGGATCTGGATATGTTTCAGCTCAACCATAGCATCCGTCCTTCAGAAACCGTAGGGGATATCAAACAACGTGATCAAAGAGACCCGCTCTCCGGGGACAAACTCCTGCGCAATGACAATGGTAAATATGTCGACATCACCCTCGAAGTAGGCATCAGTAGCAGTCGTTTAGGCTATGGCCTCAATGTAGTGGTGGGTGATATCAATGGCGATGATTGGCCTGATCTCTACATCTGTAATGATTTTCATGAGGACGACTACCTTTATCTCAATAATCAGAATGGGCGTTTTGTCGAAAGCTTAAGCTCAGTCATCGGCCATACAAGCCGCTTTTCTATGGGTAGCGACTTGGCCGACATCAATCATGATGGCAAGCTAGATATCCTGAGCTTGGACATGAAACCAGAGCGGGAGGACATCCTGAAAACCTCAGAGCCACCAGAACCCTACGATGTTTATCAATTCAAACGCTCTTTTGGTTATCATCATCAGTTCCCCCACAATGCACTTCAACTCAATTTGGGTACTGCCCCTGATGGCAAGCCTCGCTTTGCTGAAATCGCTCAATTTGCGGGCATAGATGCTACGGATTGGTCATGGTCCGCCCTTTTTGCTGACTTTGACAATGATGCTACCGAAGACCTTTTTATCACCAATGGCATCTATCGCCGCCCTAACGATATGGACTACATCAAGTTCATTTCTGATCCAGAGGTAGCGCGACAACTAAGAGGCGAAGCCAGTGCCGATGACTTGAAGTTTATCGAAAAGATGCCTTCTATCATGCTGCCCAACTACCTCTATAAGCAGCAGGACAAGCTACAATTCGAAAATATAGGGGGGCAAATTGGTTTGGACAAAGCTGCCTTTTCAAACGGTAGTGCTTATGCCGATTTGGACAATGATGGCGACCTCGATTTGGTCGTCAACAATATCAATCAGACAGCCTTTGTCTACCGCAATGACCTCTCTCAGCAAAATTATCTCCGCCTTGCTATAACTAATGAAAAAGGCCCCATCCTAGGCGTTAAGGTAGATGTTTGGGCCGATAGCCTCCATTGGTATCGGGAATTGTATCCCGTAAGAGGCTTTCAATCTTGCGTAGAGCCGATTCTCCATTTTGGTCTGGGAGATCGTAAGAAAGTTGATTCCATCCAGATGCGCTTTCCAGATGGCAGTACTCAAGTTCTGAGGGAAGTTACGGCTAATCAATGCCTTTATATCAATGGTGAGGATGCCAAGGATAAGCGTTCTCCGCAGGATGCAGACATAGAGACCCGCTTCGCGGAACGCTCAGACCTCCTCCGCCAAATCTACCAGCACCGAGAGAACAAAGACATCCGCAAGGGAGGATTTAATGACTTTAGACAAGAGGTTTTAATCCCGCACATGCTTTCCACCGAAGGCCCCGCTTTAGCGGTTGGAGACATCAACAGAGACGGTAGGGAAGACTTCTATGTAGGTGGCGCCAAGGACCAGCCCGGAGTATTGTATCTGCAGACTCGGGATGGCAGTTTTGAAATCGGTTCCTCTAGCCCTTGGCTGGAAGATCGAGCCTACGAAGATGTAGATGCGATTTTCTTTGACGCCAATGGCGATGCTTGGTTAGATCTCTATGTAGTCAGCGGTGGCAATGAATTTCCCAGTGGCGATGCTCGCAATCAAGATCGCCTTTACCTCAACAATCGGGGAAATGGTTTTCTTAGAACGAAACTTCCTGAGCTAAGCGAAAATGGTTCATCTATAGCCGTGGCTGATTGGGATCAGGACGGGGATCAGGACCTCTTCGTAGGCAATCGCTCGGTAGCAGGTCAGTACGGCGTATTTCCTCCAGCTTTTTGGCTAGAAAATGATGGCAAAGGCAATTTCCAAAAGGTACAATTGACCCCTGAGCCGCTTAGGGGCATGATCACAGACGCCGTTTTTGAAGACTATGATGCAGATGGTGATCCCGACTTATGGCTTGTCGGCGAATGGATGCCGATTACTTTACTCGAAAATACGGGAGAAGGCTTTGTCGATAAGCAGGTCTCCGCCTTCCAAAATACTCATGGCTGGTGGAATCGTCTTGTCCATGGAGACTTTGATGGAGATGGAGATCAGGATTTCATCGCAGGAAACTTGGGATTAAACTCCAATGTTGAAGCATCTCAGGATGAGCCTTGCA
>CAZHOC010001211.1:0-2486 GCA_964534295.1 uncultured Bacteroidia bacterium
TTGTACCCTCATTACTGATAACTGTCTGCGTGATTTCAAGATCTTTGTCTTGGTAAGGTAGTTTTTGAATCCGTTTCCAAAGGAGTTTAAAATCTGCATCGAATACAGCAATGTCAAAACTTTCTTCCCGATTCCGCCTATCACCCGTGGTAATAATATTGGTAAAAGCTACCCGATTACTATCTCTGCTAATCACCAATTCATTTGCATTATCTGCAGTACCATCAGTACTTATCCATCCCAACCCAACCGTTAATTCACGACGATAAGGATGGCTATGAATAAGCCGTAATTTTTTAAAATTACCTTGATCAAATCTCGATACATACAACTTCCATTGTTTATCTTTGATAGAGCTTAAATACCCAAAAGTGCCATTCTTGGTATGAATAATTTTGTTTAGGTTACTATTATGTTGTGAGTAGTTAAAAGGAGCCTTTTTCGTCGCAATTAGTTTGTGTTGATGATTAAATTTGCCAATGCTTGTGCTTTTTCGGTTGTCAAATAGCAAATAATAGTATTCATCATCCATCTCAATCAATTTGAGGGTTGAAAAAACACCTTTGGTTTTTTGATATTCTGGGCCCCAATCAACAGAATATTCATTTTGAGATTTTATGTCTCCTGAGCAGAAGATTATAACTAGGGCAAGGAGGACAATTTTCTTTAAAAGAATCATGGTTTGAGCTGTATTATGTTAGACTAGAGTGCTACATATCCTAATTAAAATTGAAAGATAGAAAACAGATTCGAGAGTGAGACTTATTCCTCATCTTTAAACAAAAGCACTACCGCATGAGCGATCATACTTTCCTCACGCCCCACCGCATCGGTCTTTTCGTGGGTGGTAGCTTTGATAGAAACGTTTTGAGTATCTGTCGCTAGTAGGCTCGCGATTACCGCTTGCATAGCTGGCACATGTGGGTTGATTTTAGGTTTTTCAGCTATGACAGTACAATCTAGATTGCCAAGCCGATAGCCTTTCTCCCGCATCAACTCATAAGTTCCCTCGACAAACAGTTTACTATCTGCATTTTTATACTTGGGATCAGTATCGGGAAAGTGAAAGCCAATATCGCGCAGATTCAGTGCGCCCAATACTGCATCGCAAATGGCGTGAAGTAGCACATCAGCGTCCGAATGCCCCAACAATCCTTTGTGATGAGGGATCTCAATACCGCCTAAAATTAATTTTCGATCTTCGACTAATTGGTGAGTATCATAACCATAGCCAATACGTATAGGATTCATAGCAGCTAGTTAGGAAATATTCGTCAATCAATGCTAGAAAATTCTGTAATTTTCATTTAGAAATGACAGATTCAACTAACTCTATACAACTGCAAACAGTACCGCAAGCAGAGATGCCTCTTTTTGCAGAGATTTTAGTTTCTAATCAACTCCCTACCGATGATTTGAGCCAACCCCACCTTTGGTTTTTTAGTTATCAAAATGGAGTCCGTGTCGGAACGCTAGGCCTTGAGCAATATGGCCCTATAGGCTTTTTGCGATCCCTCAGCATTCTACCAGAATTTCACGCTCAAGGCTTGGGTTCTCAGGTAGTTAAGCAATTGATTGCGGAGAGAGAGGCGTTCGGCTTCGCCGAACTCTACCTTATGACCACAGATGCGGAAGGCTTTTTTAGCAAATTCGGATTCCATAGAGTTGAGCGTTCGGCAGTGCCGGAAAGTATAAAACAAACCCAACAATACAGTAGTATCTGTCCCTCCTCGGCAGTAGTAATGAAGCTTTAAAGCCCCGAAAATCAGCATGAAAACACCCTTGCGAGCTAAACCTAATAAACCTTTACCCCTGGACCGACGATTTATTTGGATCGGTCTAGCCTTGGTCTCCTTGGTGATTCAGCAGCTTTTTTCGGCCAATCCTTTTTTCACAGAGCTCGCTTATTCACGTGGGCTTTTTCCACTCCTCCGTTCGATCTGGGATTATACCTTGGGCTGGTCCCCTATACCCCTCCTCTACCCTGCGGTCTTTGGACTTCTCTTTTGGATCGGGATGCGCTGGTATAAAAAGTGGAAGGATAAGGAAAAGCTTAGTGAAAGAACCATCCGACAACGTTTGGGACGAGCTTTCCTCAATTTATTGGGAGTACTTGCGGTGATTTTGGTCCTCTTCCTCTGGGGCTGGGGCTACAACTATCAACGCCAGCCAATAGAGCATCGCCTCGAAATACAATTAGACAGCCTAACTTATGATGATGTAGAGCAAGAATTTTTATGGGCCACGGATGCCTTAATCAAAGCTCACGCACGTCTAGGGGATAGAGATACTACGCAAAGCATATTAGCCACTGATCTGCCAGAAGACCTCGAAACCCATATGCGAGATCAACTAAAATCGGTCTTGCAAGCCAATGACTATCCTACGCCGGGTCGGGTGAGAGCGAGAAGGGTTTTCCCTCCGGGAACGCTTTTCCAGTTAGGAGAGAGTGGAATCTACTTGCCTTGGATTGGCGCAGGTCATAT
>CAZHOC010001212.1:0-2481 GCA_964534295.1 uncultured Bacteroidia bacterium
AAGGTGCTAAGGCATTCTTGGAGTCAAAGGCTGCAGGAGATGCTGCTATTCATGAGTTTTATGATTTATTTATAGACGATCAACTGGAAGCACAACGAAAGGAGTTGCGCCAGATTCAGGCGAGAGAAGTGGAGGCTATTGATACGGTTAGAGAGATCATGGTGATGGGAGATTATGAAAATGAACGCCCCACTTATGTCTTGGATCGAGGCGTTTATGATGCCCATGGCAAACCGGTTGGCCGTGAGGTGCCAAACTCCATTTTGCCGTGGCCGGACGAGCTGCCCAGAAATCGATTGGGGTTGGGACAATGGTTGATCCATCCAGATCATCCCTTAACGTCAAGGGTTGCGGTTAACCAAATATGGTATTTAATGTTTGGCCGTGGCATTGTAGAGACCGTTGAAGATTTTGGTAATCAAGGGGCTCTGCCTTCACATCCTGCTTTGTTGGATTGGCTGGCTCTACATTTTCAAGAAAATAAGTGGAATTTAAAGGAATTGATAAAACTCATGGTCAGTAGCGCTACTTATCGACAATCCTCCAAAGTTAGGCCTGAAATTGCTGAATTAGACCCGGATAATCAATGGCTGCATCGTGGTCCGCGGTATCGAAGATCTGCTGAGATGGTCCGCGATAATATATTGGCTGTGAGCGGTCTGCTAAATAATGAAATCGGAGGCCCTTCAACCTTCCCATATCAGCCACCAGGTCTTTGGAAGGAAGTGATGACTCACCCCTTTTTTCCTGAGTATGAGGAAGACCCCGAATCTGGCCTCTATCGAAGGAGCATCTACACCTTTTGGAAACGTAATATGCCAGCTCCTAGCATGTTGATATTTGATGCTTCTTCCCGAGCGGAATGTCAGGTCCGCAGGCAAAGGAGTAGCACACCTTTGCAAGCCCTCGTATTGCTAAATGACCCGCAAGCCATCGAAGGCTGTCGTGCACTTGCAGAACGCACCTATACCAATACAAAAGGAGATGCAAAGAAGGCAGCAGAACTTGTTTTTCGAATACTAACCAGTAGGTTGCCATCCGACCAAGAGCTAAGCATATTGGCAAGGCAGTATCAGGATGAACTGGCTTACTTTGAGGCAGACGAAGATAGGACAGCGGAATACCTAAACATTGGCTATCGTCCACCAGCTGCAGAAATTCCGGGGCCAGAGTTAGCGGCTCTAGCCCGAGTGGCCAATACTGTTTTGAATTCGACAGAAGCTTATTATAAGAATTAAAGATCTAGGAAAAATATCATCATGCCGATCAATCCCGATATACAAAAGGCAGAGTATCTAAAGACTCGCCGTGAGTTTCTCCGGACTACCACTAAAGGACTAGGAGCCTTAGCCATGGGCTCTTTGATGTTCCCGGCCACCGGTAATACTCAGCATTTAACAAAAGCAGTCTCTGAAGGTGGGGTATTGCAAAAATTACATCATGTCCCTACGGCCAAGCGGGTTATTTATTTATTCCAGAGTGGGGGCCCTAGTCAAATAGAGCTATTTGATTACAAGCCTGAGTTAAATAAGAGATGGGGGGAGGAGATTCCGGACAGTGTGAGAGGAGATCAGCGACTGACGGGAATGTTAGCCGCTCAATCTAGTTTTCCCATGGTAGGCTCTTATTATGCTTTTAATCAACATCCTAAAACCGGAGGATACTTCAGTAGTCTCGTGCCGAATATTGCCAATATAGCAGAGGATATTTGCATGGTCAATTCTATGTATACGGAGGCGATCAATCACGAACCCGCTATCGTGTTTATGCAGACGGGTTCGCAACAGACCGGACGACCTAGTATGGGGGCTTGGATGAGCTATGGCTTGGGCAGCCCAAATGAGAATCTTCCAGCCTTTATTGTGCTACTCTCAAAGGGTAGATCGGATACGCAGAACTTAAATATGCAAGCTTGGTCCAATGGCTTTTTGCCTTCGCACCACCAAGGAGTGCAATTTCGATCTGGCTATGATCCGGTTTTATACTTAGGTAATCCAGCAGGTATTGATCGCAATAGTCGTCGTAGGGAACTTGATTATTTGCAGGAGTTGGAAGCTGAACAAAAGAGTGTCTGGGGCGATCCCGAATTTGATTCGAAATTGAGTCAATATGAAATGGCCTATCGGATGCAAACGAGCGTACCGGAGGTGACAGACCTTTCAGATGAGCCGGATTATATCTTTGATTTATATGGGGAGGAAGCTCGCATCCCAGGAACTTTTGCGGCTAATTGTCTGCTGGCCAGACGACTCGCTGAAAGAGATGTCAGGTTTATCCAATTGTATCATATGGGCTGGGATCAACACGGCAACTTGCCCAATGCAATCAAGCGAATGGCCAAGTCTAGTGATCAGGCTTCCGCCGCCTTAATAACCGATCTAAAACAAAGAGGACTATTGGATGATACCATTGTGGTTTGGGGGGGCGAATTCGGCCGCACAAGTTTTTCGCAAGGAAAACTTAGAAGAGACAATTACGGCC
>CAZHOC010001213.1:0-2472 GCA_964534295.1 uncultured Bacteroidia bacterium
TTATTATTAACAAATTGATGTCCTTCCTTATCTTATTCATCGTCCTTGGGACCAAGTTCGAATACTATATCGGCAAACTTACCTTTACCACCAGTCTGCTTCTTGTAAACTTCCTTGTGCTCCGTTGAACTTGTGATTGCTTCTTTGTATGCAACCTGCGGTGCTCCCTGGTTTATTTCTACCTTGAATTCTCTTTTCAGTCTATCAATAATGATATCGAGGTGAAGCTCTCCCATTCCCTTTAGAATGGTCTGCCCTGTTTCGTGATTCGTTTCAACTTGCAACGTCGGATCTTCTTCTATCAGCTTACCGATAGCGATCCCTAGCTTATCTACATCTGCCTGAGTCTTAGGCTCGATTGCATATCCAATCACAGGATCAGGGAATTCCATTGCTTCAAGAACAATCTTTGAATTCTCAGCGCAAAGCGTATCTCCTGTCTTAATATCTTTGAATCCCACTGCTGCGCCTATATCACCCGCATGGAGCGAATCAATCTGGTTCTGCTTGTTAGCGTGCATTTGGAAAATTCTCGATATCCTTTCGTGTTTTCCGGTTCTGGTGTTGCAACCGCAAGAGCACGAATCAAGCATTCCAGCGTATGATCTCATAAACCAAAGACGCCCTACGAACGGATCTGTAGCAATCTTAAATGCCAGGGCAGTAAATGGCTCGTTTGGATCAGGCCTTCTGGTAACTTCTTCTTCCGTATCAGGATTTGTTCCAACGATGTTGTCTCTATCCAACGGTGAAGGAAGTAACTCCATCACGTAATCAAGCATCGTCTGAACTCCCTTATTCTTGAAAGCAGAACCACATAACATGGGAACGAAAGCTAAGTCGATCGTCGCTGCTCTCAGTGCGGCAACGATTTCATCTCTTGTGATACTGTCAGGGTCCTCAAAGAATTTCTCAAGTAGGTTTTCATCATACTCTGCAACTGCTTCGACCAACTTCTCTCTGTACTCAGCCACCTCATCTACCATGTCATCAGGAATCGGCACTTCTTCAAAGGTCATACCCATATCATCCTCATTCCAGACCATTGCCTTGTTTTCAACAAGATCAACTACTCCTTTAAAATTTTCTTCTGCACCGATTGGTAATTGAAGAGGAACGGATTTTGTTCCAAGCATCTCAACCACCTGATTACACACATTTAAGAAATCAGCACCTTGACGGTCCATCTTATTGACGAAACCTATTCGAGCTACTTTGTAATTATCAGCAAGTCTCCAGTTCGTTTCAGACTGAGGCTCTACTCCATCAACGGCACTAAACAAGAAAACAAGTCCGTCTAGTACCCTCAAAGATCTATTTACCTCAACCGTGAAATCAACGTGTCCGGGTGTATCGATGATATTTATGTGATATTCATCGCCCTTGTATTTCCAGAAAACTGTAGTAGCAGCGGACGTAATCGTAATACCTCTCTCTTGCTCCTGCTCCATCCAGTCCATGGTAGCGCCACCATCGTGAACTTCACCAATCTTGTGATTTACACCTGCGTAGTACAATACACGCTCTGTGGTGGTTGTCTTACCAGCATCAATGTGTGCTGCGATACCAATGTTTCTAGTAAATTTTAGGTCTCTTGCCATTTTGCTAATTAGAATCTGAAATGTGAGAATGCTTTGTTGGCTTCTGCCATCCTATGAGTATCATCTTTTTTCTTCACTGCTGCACCCTCTCCTTTAGAGGCTGCAATTATTTCTCCCGCAAGACGATCTTCCATTGTCTTTTCGCCTCTAAGTCTTGCATACTTAATCATCCACTTGATACCTAAAGAAATCTTCCTGTCAGGCCGCACTTCAACAGGCACCTGGAAGTTTGCTCCACCCACTCTTCTTGCCTTCACCTCGACCGCAGGCATGATATTATTGAGAGCGGTTTTCCAAGTTTCAAGACCGTTTTCTCCGGTCTTCTCTTCTACCTGCTTAACAGCACCATAAAATATGCTGTAGGCTATACTTTTTTTACCCCTCAGCATCAAGTTATTAACAAACTTGGTAACCAACGTATCCTGATAAATTGGATCAGGTAATATGTATCTTTTCTTTGGTTTTGCTTTTCTCATTTCTTCTTATTTCTTAGGTCTTTTAGCACCATACTTAGACCTTCTTTGAAGTCTGCCGTTTACCCCAGCAGTGTCTAGCGCTCCTCTAATGATGTGATATCTAACACCTGGTAAATCTTTTACCCTTCCACCTCTGATAAGAACAATTGAGTGTTCTTGTAGATTGTGACCTTCACCAGGAATATAGGCATTAACCTCTTTTCCATTGGTCAAGCGAACTCTGGCCACTTTTCTCATCGCTGAGTTAGGCTTTTTAGGGGTAGTGGTGTAAACTCTTGTACACACCCCTCTTCGCTGAGGACATGAGTCAAGTGCTGGCGATTTTGACTTAGAAGTCAGTTGTTTCCTACCCTTCCTTACTAATTGTTGTATAGTTGGCATACGTTAATATTTCT
>CAZHOC010001214.1:0-2470 GCA_964534295.1 uncultured Bacteroidia bacterium
CTCCTGAAAGCGTTGATCAGGACGCGCACGGGAAGCTTCCAAGACATCCAATTCAAGTGCCGGATCCAGTGGCTCACCCTCAATCCACGGACGGAACGTGCGGGAAATGATCTCGGCGGACAGTTGGCCGGGAAGCTGAGCGAGTATGATTGGCTGCACCTTCATCACGAAGATTTTACTGGACAGTTTGGAAAGTTTTACGGCTCTCAGCGCAATCAGCAATGGTACCAAGATGAAGTGCGCTTTCAAAAGGATTTAGCCCGGATTCATGGTTATACTAAAGTAAGTGAGTCCAAAAGAGCGGTAGCATTAGAACTAAAGCGTTTCTTGGCAGATGGAGGCTTCTTGTTTGCCATGTGCTCTGCGACTGATTCTTATGACATTGCCTTAGCGGCCGAGCATGTAGATATCTGTGGCCCTATGTTTGACGGGGACCCAGCGGATGCCCAAGCGCAAGAAAAGCTCAACTTCACCAAGACTCTAGCTTTCAAAGATTTCCAATTAGTTACCTCACCTTTTCAGTATGAGTTTTCTGACATTGACACCTATATCGGTCGTCGCGTGCCTCAGAACTTAGATTATTTTACGCTTTTTGATTTTTCAGCTAAGTACGATCCGGTACCCACCATGCTGACGCAAAATCATACTCGTACGGTCAAAGGATTTATGGGGCAGACGACTTCCTTTCATAAGAGTCTTCTCAAACCAGAGGTTACGGTCATGGGCGAATTAAAAGCCTATGGCGAAGCGCGCTATATCCACGGCAATTATGAAAAAGGTATGTGGACTTTCTACGGTGGGCATGATCCAGAAGACTATCGCCACACTGTAGGCGAAGATCCTACTGATTTGACCTTGCATCCAAGCTCACCTGGATATCGCTTAATCCTTAACAATATCCTCTTCCCAGCAGCTCGTAAGAAGAAGCTTAAAACCTGATAAGCGTTCCGCGAAGCGGCAAAAAGAAACCTAAGTCAACAAAGCAGGTAGCTCTGCTAAATTGCTGATGGTGTGCGTAATAGGCATCTGATCAGGCCTTGACTTTTGATTGGGATTGTACCAACAGGTGTCGATACCAAAATTGTTTCCGCCCTTGATATCAGAGCTGAGAGAATCCCCGATAATAAGAACATCTTCTTTATTGGGATCGCCCATAGTAGAGAAGGAATGTTCAAAGATTTCGGGATCGGGTTTGGCCGCGCCTACCTCATCAGAAACCACCACGGATTCAAAGTATTGCTCAATGCCTGAACGCTGAAGCCGAGGACGCTGTACCTTCTTAAAACCATTGGTTATCAGCATCATTTGTACTTTCCAGTGTAGGTTTTCTACCAATTCTTTTGCCCCATCCAAAAGCATAGAACCATCTGCTAGATGGCCTAGATAATCTTCATTCATTTGCACGGGATCTGCTTTGCGGCCTAAGCTTTCGAGGAAGCGGGCAAAACGAAGGGATTTGAGCTCTGCAGCGGAGATTTCTCCTTTTTCAAACAAGGCCCATACGGATCGATTGATATCCAAGTATCGCTCAATGTATTGGGTTTCGTAAGGAAGTTCGTATTGGTGGAAGGTAGTCTTAAGGGCGTAAGCGGCGGCTTGATCGAAGTCAAATAGGGTGCCATCCGCATCAAACATGATCCATTGATATCTCATGTACAAATTTGCGGAGAAATCAGGCAGGCTGCAAATCGGGTAAGCGTTCCGCGAGCGGAAAATCCAATACAAAAGTAGTACCGTGGCCAAACTGGGAATTAAGGCTGATTTTGCCCTTATTTTTTTCCACTATTTTTTTACAAATGGCTAAGCCAATGCCCGTACCTTCATAACGATCTTGGGTATGCAATCGGTAGAACATATCAAAGATTTTGCCTTGGTAGGTATCCTCGATGCCAATGCCATTGTCAATGATCCGGATGATATTGCGACCATCGATCTCATCAGCGATGATATTGACCTTCGGAATAGGCGCCTCATTGTATTTGATGCCGTTTTCGATCAGGTTTTGAAACAGCAGCTCCAACTGTCCTTCATTGCCCAAAACGTGAGGTAGTTCGCCACAGCTAATCTTGGCCCCACTCTCTTCTATATAATCGGATAGCTGCATCTTGGCACGACGTACGATCATATTGAGGTCTGTAACAAAAACCTCAGGTTGCTTATCCAGACGAGAATACTGCAAAATGTCCTCGATCAAAAAGTACATATGCCGGGCATTGTTGGAAGCAATTTGGAGGTATTCTTGTAGCTCGCCAGTTATTGGTTTGGGAAGGCGACGCTCGATCAGTCCCAAGAAGTTATTGATGTTACGGAGGGGGGTTTTTAAATCATGTGAGGCAACAAAGGCAAAGCGCTCTAGATCAGCATTGGCTTGTTCAAGCTCTTTATTTTTTTGTTTCAAGTCCTGTAAGACATCTGCTTTTTGACGCTCTGCCTTACGCTTACTTTCCAAGAATAAGCGGCCTATCAGAAT
>CAZHOC010001215.1:0-1081 GCA_964534295.1 uncultured Bacteroidia bacterium
TTTGCTTCTAGTGTATCCCGCTCAGCTCATTTACGCCAACTTAGTTATGACTGAGGTGCTTTTCCAGACTGAAATCTGCCTTTTGGTTTATGGCACCATGTTGGCCTATCGTTCAAGGAACTTGAAAATATTTGGCGGATTAGCACTCTTATTGATCGTTTCCATGCTGACCAAACCCATCATGTATTTGTTTGGGATCCCCATGCTCGTGGTTTGGGCTATCTGGGCCTGGAATTGGAAAAAGCCTATTCTAGTCCTCATCGGCATTTTACCACTTCTATTTGTCTGGGGCTACCAAGAATGGAATGAGTCCCGTACTGGTTTTTTTCATTTTTCGAGTATTCAAAACCTCAGCTTGCTGCAGTATACCACCTACAATCTCCTGCAAAATACCTATGGGCCTGAGTTGGCTTTACACAAAGCGGATAGCATTTTGTATGCTTCCCTAGATATCCCTGATTATGGAGAATCGCAGTCTTACCTCCAGGAAGCTTGTTTTGAAGTCATCAATCAGCACAAAGGCGAATATGTCTTCTTTCACCTCAAGGGGATGTTCAATTTCTTCATAGACCCTGGACGGTTTGATTTATATCACTTTTTTGGTTGGGAAAGTGTTGGCGGCGAAGGACTTCAGATCGCCTTTAGTCGTGGAGGATACGCTGGGGTATTGCAATATCTAGCAGATCAACCTCTTGCTAGATTGAGCTTTTTATTGTTGATCGCCTTGGCGAACGCTTTAAAACTATTTTGCTTTTTGATCTTCCCATTCTTGAAAAAGATTCCGCTTTGGGACCGAGTTTTAATTGTCGGCATGATCCTCTACATAGCAGGATTGACAGGAGTATCAGGTGCCTCGCGCTTTGCAGTGCCTTTATTTCCTTTGATGTTGGTGGTGACGATGAGTGTTTTTCTCCACGGAGAACGCTTATATCAATTGCGTAGCAAACGCCAGTAGAAAGAAGGTTTTTTGAGCTCCTTGCGAATGTCCAGGTTTTCAAACATCATGGTTAGCATAGTTTGAATGGAGCTATTCTTATTGGCCTTGCGAACTACAAAATTGAACAGCCAGGGATAGTTGACC
>CAZHOC010001215.1:1091-2464 GCA_964534295.1 uncultured Bacteroidia bacterium
TTTTGCATTTGATGACTTAGCTGTAGCTCCCGCCACATCTTTTTCCAGACAGCTTCATCATATTGAGCCAGCGCTCCGGCTGAAAAGTCTTCTGTCTCAAAGGCAAGCATCGCTTTTTCGGCCGCGATCTTCCCACTTAGCATAGCATTGCCAATCCCTTCTCCGGTAAAAGGATCAATCAAAGAAGCAGCATCTCCTACAAGCATAAAATGATCGCCAGAGATCGGGCGTTTCTTCGAGCCAAGGGGAAGGCCAAAACCCAGTGTTTTGCCAATTTGGGTTGCATTTTTGAAGCGAGGTGCAATCAAGGGATGATTCGCAACTATCTCATCCAATTGCTGCCGCAAATTGACTTTTAGGCGGCTTAGATCGCGAGAAAGCATACCTAAGCCTACATTGGCAGCGCCATTGGGCAAGGGGAAAATCCAGAAGTAGCCGGGAAGCAAATCTTTGAGATAGTGAAGCTCAATGAAATTTTCTTGATGAAAGTCCGTAACCCCTTCAAAATATGCCCTGATACCACCACTATAGTGGGCTTTTTCTACCTTTATAGAACCTAGCTGCTTGTTGACGATAGAGTGAGCTCCATCAGCGCCAATGACTAGTTTGGCTTGTATTTTTCTTTTTTCTGTCTGCAACAGAACGCCATCATCATTATAATCAATGGACTGAAGCGCTTCTCCTTCTCCCAGATCACAATGCCCTCGCTTTCGCACCTCCTCATAAAGAAAAGCGTCGAAATCCATCCGTTTACTTATGTAGCCCGGCGAGTTAGGATTAGACTCATCCTTGGTACTTTTGAAGGGAACATCTAAGGCTTGTCCATTGGGAGCAAAGAAACGAATCCCCCAAGAACCTAGTTTTTGCGGAAACTGATGAAGAGACTGCTCAACCTCTGGATTGAGGTATTTGAGTACAGATACGACCTTACCGCTTAAGGCATCGCCGCAAATCTTATCTCTGGGAAAAACTGCTTTATCAATTAAGACTACCTTCAGGCCACTCTTTTCTAAGGCTAGGGCAGAGGTCGTGCCACCAGGACCAGCGCCAACGATAGCTATGTCGAATGATTCAATATGAGACTCTTTGGCTAGAGCTGTCTCCTCCATACCCAGGCGTCCATTTGGTATTTGCGTTTGACATTGGCCATTTCAGCGTCAGCAGCTCCTTGACTATTCAATGTCTTACATGAAATACGGTACTGCCCAGCATCACTGCGAATAACTTCTGCCTGAATCCCTCTTCGTTTGAGCTCAACCACTTTTCGATCAGCAGATTGCTTGCTCTTGAAGCTGCCAATAATCACGTGAAATTGAACGTTTTGCGGTCCATAAGTCCTGGGAGGAACGCTTCTGGCTCTCTGAGGACTAGGA
>CAZHOC010001216.1:0-2464 GCA_964534295.1 uncultured Bacteroidia bacterium
GGCGACGAGTAGTTTCTTGAATCTATTGACGGACATGCTAATTGTTTCGCTTGTGTTTTGGCGAGAAAAGGCTGCCCAATCCGGCTTGTATCCTGAGCATTTCCCCTGTCTCCTCCAGTCCATATAAAACCATCCTTGTCCTCCAGAAGAGCATTAGGAAATAAACCCCCAATTTCGTCTGCTGGAATACGAATATGCTGGGTTTGACCCTTTTGAAGATAGTTTAAGCCCTGGTCATATGTGGTAGTCCAAACTCCATCTTTTTGATCAACTAATACAGCGCTTATGAGGTTAGAGCTAATGCTGGATGGATCATGTGCATCATGTAGAAATTGATAGGTGCTGTCTTGATGTGGATCATAGCAAAATAATCCAGCTTTTGCTTTTGGTGCAGCACCCCATATTCTGCCTTGACTATCTATCCCTAAGCCATGCGAACCAAAATCTTCTATTTCTGGTAAAGGATTACTGTCTAGGATGATGTCTTCCAAGGGGAATAATTCGGTTTCACCCGTAGAAACGTAATGTTTACCTAAGTAGAAATGGTGTTGACCTATGGGTTTATAGCTATGGGTGGCCCATAGGATGTTATTTTGCTTATCAAAGCTAAAATCATTTGGAAAGAAGAAAGACTCAGCCTCCTCTTGCCCAAAGGCACTTGCTTCAAAGGCGGCTAGAAATGGATTCGGTTCTTGAAAATCATGCGGATTAGGGTTAGGGCGGATTTGTGTCAGTTTGGACCCCATCCAGATATTGCCATCAGCTGCTTCAAATAGGCGCCAGCAATTTTCAGGTGAAGGGAATACACGAGATTTTTGGGTCTTGGGATCATAGCGTAACAGGTGAACAGGGTATTCACCCACTCCCCATGTTCCGACCCAAATCCCCCCATTTCGATCTTCTAGTAAGCTGAAAAGATAAGGAGCCTCTTGTTCCCCGGTGCCTGGAGCGTAAGCTTGTGAGGTAGCAGGCAGCATTTTCGTAAAGCTACCCTCTTCTCTATCCATTTTTTGGAGACCTTTGGCAGTTCCTACCCAAAAATTTCCTTGACTATCTTCGAGCATGGCGCGGCAAGCGGATGTCCATAGCGAGTTCTCATCCTTGGGATCATGGGAAAAGCACTCGAAGGAGTTTGATGCCGGCAGATAGCGACACAAGCCGCCTTCATTTGGATTCCACGGATAATTGCCTGATGCGATCCATAGATTATCCTGCTCATCAATATATAGATTGCTAATGCTATTATGGGCGATGGATTTTTGTGATTCAGGATCAGAAAAGTAACGTTCGAATTTTTGCTCTTTGGGATTAAAGCGATTGAGCCCATAATTAGTGCCAAACCATAAGTTTCCCTCGGCATCTTCTATGGAGCATTGAATCTGATTGTTGCTTAGACTGTATGGATCTGCCGGATCGTAGAGGAAGGATTTGAACTTTTCTGTTTCGGGGTCAAAACGAAATAAGCCCCCACCATAAGTAGAAATCCAAAGCTTTTTTGAACTATCCCAAAGCAGGGTTTCTACATAGTCATTTGTTAGAGAATTGCTATCGCCCGGAACACTTTTGTAAGTGATAATTTCATGACCATCATAGCGATGTAGCCCAGCTTGTGATCCAAACCACATAAACCCAAAGGGACCTTGGGTGATGAAGTTGATATGATTTTCTTTCAGGCCACCGGGTAAGTAGAATTCGTCGAAGGAAAAATCAGGAGATTGATCTTGCGCCTTTAACTGAAAAGGAAGGACCAATATCCCACCAATCCAGAAATAGGTAAGAGAAAAGTATATTAATCGGCAAGGGCGTCTATCCATTGTGTGTCCTTCAGTGGATAATGAAGGAGAAATATACTAAAAATAGTTTCCTCTGAATTTGATCGGATTTCTAAAGGCTTATTGGACAGATGTGAAAATATTGGGGAAAAGCGTTCCACCGAAGGTGAAAGCAATATAGAAGCTGTCAAATTGCCAATCTTTGTTTGAGTCATAGAAGGTCAATTCCTATCTTCGATATGATGATGAGCAAGGCTACTTCTTCTCCGCAGACAAAGTCTATTGCGGTACTCCCGTTTGTGAACATGAGTACCCAAGAGGAAAATGAGTTTTTTGCTGATGGAATTACGGAGGAGATTATTAACGCCCTCACCCGGATACCTGGATTAAGAGTAACTTCTCGTACCTCTTCCTTTTTCTTTAAGAATAAAAATCTACCCATTCACGAGATTGGCGAAAAGCTCAATGTATCTCTCTTGTTGGAGGGAAGCGTTCGGCTAGCCGACAATAAAATGAGAATCACGGCTCAGTTGATTCATGCTCAAGAAGATTTTCATTTTTGGTCGGATACTTGGGATCGTAGTACCGATAATATCTTTGAGGTACAGGACGAGATAAGCCTACTGATAGCAGAAAAATCGCGCGAATTTCTTGGGCACTTTGAGATTCAAGATCATCTGGTAAGTAAGCAA
>CAZHOC010001217.1:0-2461 GCA_964534295.1 uncultured Bacteroidia bacterium
CTGGTGTGCCCCTAGAACAGGCAATTGCCCACAATTTGGATTATTTATTCCCAGACTTTTAACAGTTTTTTTTCTCTGACGTACCCTTAAGTATAGATATTAAAATTATATGTCAACAAATCTTACTGACAATCCAGTTAGGATTAGTCAATCCGTCGCCATATTGATCGACGGCAACAATATTGAAATCGGCTTACATAAATTGGTGGGCAACGCCCAGGCGATGCTCAACTTCGATACACTTATCCCTAAACTCGTCGTCAACCGCAGTCTTAGCCGCCTCATATACTTTAGAGAAGGCCAAAATATTTCCGCCAAGCTCGCCGAACGTTTAAGAGAAAATTATCACGGATCTGTCGTACCCTGCCATAAGTCGGCCGACATCCCTCTTTCTATCAAAGCTACCCAGCTGGCCAGAAAAGTCGATACGATTATCATCCTTTCTGGGGATGCGGACTATGTCGAGCTCGTCCGCCATCTAAAGTTTGAAGGGGTCAGAGTAGAGGTCGCCGCTGTCGAACACACTGTCGCGGCCATTCTCAAAGAAGAGGCTGATTTATTCATTCCCATCGTAGAAGGAGATAGTTTCGTCTTCAACTCTCCTAAAGGCAAAGCCAAGGCCAAAGCCGCCGCCAAGGCGCGCAAGAAAAAGTAGTAAAATTGAGTCTTATCTTAAGTATAGAGGATTGCCTTAAAGCAAAATCGGTTCAATAATAATGTCGACCCTCCGATTGGCCAATCGACCGTCCATGGTTCGATTGTCAAAAAGGGGATTGAGCTGTCCGTTATTGACAACATTAGGCGCATTGAGTGGCAGATCGATTTTGCTGAGTTGGCTGATCACCGATTGAGAACGCATTTGCGACAGCCAAGCATTGTATTCTGCTCCACCGATATTGTCGGTATGACTAGAAATCGTGATTTGCTGATGTTCAATATTAGGGATCGACCTGAGGAAGGTCTCAATATCCTGCACCTGCTTGCCATCAATGTAGTAGCTCCCCCCACCAAAATAGACAGAATGGACGCGCGTTTGCCCCAAAAGCAAAGCACTCGTTCCCATAAACAGAGCTAGTAACAATAGGCGTTTCATGAGCGGTGGGATTGGGAAAACAATAAGTTAGCGAATATCTTAAGGTGATGCTTGCGAAAAGATCGTAGAATTCAAGACTCACTCTTTCAACTATTCCTCATGCGCTACTACTTACTACTACCGCTACTTGTTATTTTGGCTTGCTCTCCGAGCAAGGATTCCAAGCGTTCGGCGAAGCCTGACAAACCCAATATCGTCCTCATCTTTGCTGACGACATGGGCTATGGAGACCTCAGCAGCTATGGTCATCCCAATAATCGCACCCCCCGCCTCGACCAAATGGCGAGAGAGGGAGCCAAACTTACCGGCTTTTATGTAGCAGCCCCCGTTTGTAGCCCTTCACGCGCTGCTTTATTGACCGGGCGCTATCCCGTGCGCTGTGGAATGCCAGGCAATGTAGGCCCTGATAGCCCCGGCGGATTGCCCGCATCAGAAATCACGCTCGCCGAGGCCCTCAAAGAACAAGGGTATAAGACCGCGGCTTTTGGCAAATGGCACCTTGGTGCACGCACCGGTTTCTTCCCCACCGACAACGGCTTTGATGAATACTTTGGCATCCTCTATTCCAATGATATGGAGCCACCTTATATTCAGACGGAGCGCCCTTTACACCTATATCGAGATACCTTACCGACTGACGAATATCCGGTAGATCAGACCACTCTCACCGAGCGCTATACCGAGGAAGCGATTCGTTTTATCAAGGAGAGTAAGGACCAGGCCTTCTTTCTTTACCTGCCTCATGCCATGCCTCATTTGCCAGTTTCGACTTCGTCGAACTTTGCTACCCAATCCTTCGGAGGACGCTATGGCGACGTAATTGAAACCATCGACTGGTCGGCAGGCGCAATCCTCGATGCCCTCAAAGCCGAAGGCTTAGAAGAAAACACCATTTTTATCTTTACCTCAGACAATGGCCCCTGGAACAATCTCCCACCCCGCATGTACACGGCCGAAGCCGTAGAAAAGTGGGATACGGGTAGCTCGGGGCCTTTCCGTGGCTCCAAAGCTTCGACTTGGGAAGGCGGCCATCGCGTGCCAGCCATCATGCGTTGGCCCGGTCAAATCCCAGCCGGTCAGATGCGCCCTGAGCTTATCACCAGCATGGACATCTACCCTACCCTACTTTCGCTCGTAGGCGCAGAGCTCCCCAGCGATCGTACCTACGACGGCCGCAATATCTGGCCACTATTGACCAAGGAAGGCGGTTCTCCGCATGAGTACTTTTACTACTACTGGATAAGAGAATTACAGGGAGTTAGAGATCAAAACTGGAAATTGATCCTCAAGCCGCTCGAAGAAGGCGGTGAAGTAGTGCCTCAGCTTTATCATCTCGGTCGTGATCCCTATGAGCGATTTGATGTATCG
>CAZHOC010001218.1:0-2461 GCA_964534295.1 uncultured Bacteroidia bacterium
GCAAAGCCTAGTGACACCGCGACTCCATACATAATGCCGTCATAGGGTTCATCAAATTCTGGATGTGGATAGTTGTAAATCCTTAGTACGAGATACTTCATCAGCTCTTCTGTGAAGGCCACTACGATAAATGCATAAATGATTTTTTCTATAAAGGTATTGGCATAAGCGGAGCTATGGGTGTATTCACCGAGCATTTGCCCAATCAGCAAAACAGGCACCGCAGTGAGCGTCCCGAGAATAAAAGTGATGATCAAGTATTTGAGCGGCTCCCTTTCATATTTATCCATGAGGTATACATAGGTAAATAGAAAAGCAATTGGCGCGAGGGCCAATGCCAGTAGCTCTAAAACTTCGATATCAAGTTGAGAAAGATACTCCAGGGTTGCTAGTGTTGGTTTGTATCAATTAGACAGTACTAAGATAATAAACGAAATACTCTTCATTCTTGACATAGCCAAGTTTTTCGTACAGAGCTTGTGCTTTTAGGTTATTCTCACCCGTTTCTAATTGTAGGCCTTTGGCTTGTGTATCGATTGCCATTTCCTTAGCACGATTCATGAGGGCCTCTCCTACCCCATGCCTACGAGCCTTAGCGGACACAAAAAGATCATTCAAAATCCAAAGGCGCTGCATAGAAACCGAAGAAAAGGAAGGATATAATTGCACAAAGCCTACTCCATTGCCTTCCTCATCATGGGCCCAAAATATTTGGGATTCCTTTTTTTCAAGACGCTCTCTTAGATAAGCTGCTGCCGCCTCTAAATCAGTATTCTGCTCATAAAAGACACGATAAGCATCAAATAAGGGAGCTATTTGAGGTACATCCTGAATATCTGCAGTTTTTATGGAGAATTGCATGCTCAGTAAGGGAAATTGTATTTTTGAAAGATATGGAAGCAAATGTAGTTAAGATTCCCGAAGAAAAAGCGATCGCGCAAGCAGCTGCTTTTTTGACAGACAAAGTCATGCAAACACCCTGCATTCGCTGGGAAACAGATAAAAAGCAAGAATTATTGGGGCAGAAGACTGAGGTTTACGTAAAGCTAGAACTTTTTCAGCCCGGTGGCAGCTTCAAGCCTCGTGGAGCCCTAATGAATATGCAGCAAATGGATCAGGCTGCATTAGAGAAGGGAGTTACAGCTGTCAGCGCGGGTAATCATGCGATTGCGGTGGCTGTAGCAGCCAGATCAATGGGTACCCATGCCAAGGTCGTCATGCCCAACAACGCTAATGCTTACCGAGTCAATACCTGTAAAAAGCTGGGCGCAGAAGTAGTTTTGGTTGAAAACGTCAAGGCAGCCTTTGATATGGTCGAACATATTCGAGATACTGAGGGCAGGACTTTTATCCACCCATTTGAGGGCGAACAAACCATATTAGGTACTGCAACCGTAGGTTATGAATTTGCCAAGCAGGCACCGAACTTAGATGCAGTACTATTGCCGATTGGAGGTGGGGGCTTGGCCGCAGGTATGGCAGCAGCCTTTCACCGCTTGCAGCCTGGTTGCGAGTTGATTGGTGTTGAACCCTATGGTGCGGATAGCATGTTTAGAAGTCTAGCGGCCGGTTCTCCCCAAAGTATTGAAAAAGTTGCGACCATAGCCGATAGTCTGGGAGCGCCTTTTGCCCTTCCTTATACCTTCGGAGTATGTCAACAATTGCTCGCAGAGGTAGTCAGGGTTGAGGATGAGCTGCTTCGCAGAACGATGGAGCTAATGTTTACAGACATGAAGATTGCCCCAGAGCCTGCCTGTGCGGCCAGTTTGAGCGCTTTATTAGGTCCTCTCCGAGAACGCTTAGCCGGTAAAAAAGTGGGTGTAATCGCCTGTGGGTCCAATATTGACCTAGATACCTTTCATAATTACCTGAGGTCGTGACAAAAAAATCCCCGGGCTACTACCTCCGGGGACCAAATTAAAAAGGACTACTACTACTCGCGAGCTGTGGGGGAAGGAGTCGAACCTTCTCAAGCTTAGCTTGAACCTGTCTTCTCCACAGTGTTGAATTCATTTGTCTAACGAATTCATATATACTTACGCCAAATAGTAGCAAAAGGTTTAACAGAAATTAAAAAAAACTGAAAAAATATTAGCGAGAGTAAAAAAAGAAATCCCCAGACTGCTGCATCTGGGGACCGATTAAAAAGGACTACTACTACTCGCGAGCTGTAGGGGAAGGATTCGAACCTTCAAAAGGTGGTTAGGCCCCCCCCGACAAAAACGGGGGGGCTTTATCCCTAACCCTCGCCCCCGAGACAAAGGGGTATGGCTACCAGTTTCATCACCCTACAGTTTTAAAGAGCTAAGCGATCTATATCTCGTTCGATCAACTTACATTACAAACATAGAGACCTTTTGAAACATTTGCAAATATTTATGCAAATTTTTTAAAATTTTATTTCAATGTTAACTAATCTTAACCAAATCCTAAATAGATATACCTTTTTGGCTATAATTAG
>CAZHOC010001219.1:0-2460 GCA_964534295.1 uncultured Bacteroidia bacterium
ATAATTAAAATAGTTTTCCTCATTTGGGGGATCTTGAAAACGGAGCTTGACCCTGGCTAGCGGTAAGCCTTCATTGCCTTGGGCTACGTTTTGCTCTATGTCAATGCCCAGTATTTCTGGAACGTGAGGCATGTAGGTCTCGGCTCTTGCGCTTGGGAAATCTGGGTGAAAAACTTCAATTTGATAGGTATTGCCGGGTTTCCAGGGAGGAGTGTCTAGTTCGTAATAACGGGAATCATAAATGCGAAATTCAGACGAATCCTGGTTATAGTTTGTATCAATCTGAACGGTATACTTAAAACTGTCAATTAACTGCTCGTTTTCGAAGAGAAAACAACTGGCGCCTTCTACCATACTCTCCGCCTCGGTGATAATATCAGTTCTGGACCGACTACGACTCAAAAACATACGATTGAAAAAGGTTTCCAAGCGAGCGTTGATGACGAGTTTGGATTCATGCTCAGGTAGCGGCACATCAACTACTGTCTCGCAGGCAGAGTAAAGGCCCGTCAATACCAAAAGGATCAATATCCAGCGTGATTTTTTCATGTGTCTAGAAACTAAAACCATAACTCAGAGAGGGTAAAATCGGAAACAAACTCACTTGCTTTAGTTTGACTTCATAGATGGGGTTGTCCCAATCATTGTCAATCACGGTTCGGGTCGTATCAAAGTAGTAGAAGTAGGGATTTCGGCGGCTGTAAGCATTATAAAAACTAATATTCCAGCTGCGACTGCCCCACTTTTTAGGTTTAGTAAAAGTGATGCCAATGTCCATGCGATGATAAGGCGGCATCCGAAAATCATTGCGACCCTCCCCATAGATTTCGATGATCCGTTCTGGGGAGAAGGAATTGAAAAGCGGATTGTAGGCTCCGGTCGCCAATGTGATGGCATTGCCCGTACCAAAAATCCAACTGCCTGAAAGGCTGACGCGCTCACTAAATTTATGATTGAGCACCAAACTGAGATCGTGCCTGCGGTCATATTTGTAGGGGAAGGTGCGACCTAAATTGAGGGCTTCGAAGGTTCGCCAGTTCCAAGAAAGGGTATAGCCAATCCATCCCGTCGTTTTGCCCTGCTTTTTTTGTAATAGGACCTCTCCGCCATAGGCTTCTCCGGTGCCGCCGTCTACAACTTTTTCTTGCCATTCGATGCCGCCACTTATGGGCGAAGCGCCGGGTTCGTAGGCGATGAGTCCCCACATTTGTTTGTAGTAGGCCTCAAAAGTGAGATTTAATTGTCCATTCCAGAGGCTACTCGCAGTGCCTAGCGCTACTTGCCAGGCTTGCTGTGGTCCTAGCTCATCGGTAGCGGGTACCCAAAGATCGGAAGGTACTCCCAAGCCTGAATTGGTCAACAAATGCAGATATTGAGTCATGACCGCAAATGAGGCTTTGATACTCAGGCGAGCTTGGTAGCGGGCAGAGAGGCGCGGTTGGGCAGAAAAATAGGAGCGCTGCTTGATCAGAAAGTGTACGCCTCTGATCCCTGCGTGAACGCTAAAATTGGGTCTAGGCCGCCATTCGTCTTCGATATACAGGGCGTTTTGGATCGGTCGTAGGATTTCATTGCCTTCATTATTGTCAACCGCAGTGGTATCATTGAAGCCTAGAAAAACGCCTCTTACTCCCGGCGAATACTGTAGGTAATTGGCATGCCAGCCAAAGCGAATTTGATGCTTAGGCGTGGGGTAAAAATCGAAATCATATTTCAGACCAATATCTCTAATGCCGGAATTATAGCTTACGTCTGCCTCAGAGCTTTCTTCGCTGTCTTGATAGTTCGCTTGATTTCGCAAGGCGAAACGATAAAAGGTGTGCGTAGCGGTTAGATTCGAAAAAAGCCTTGGCCCCCAGAGATGGTTCCAACGAAAAGAGTAAAGCCGATTGCCCCAACTAAGATCTATATCGAGGCTTTCTTTTTCGTAGTCGACTGCGCCGAACGTTCCGTTTTCGGTTCTGACTTTGACGCCAAACACATCGTCGCCGATGTAGGTGCTCAGATAGATCCGATCTTTAGGCGAAATGATATAGTTGAGCTTTGCATTGAAATCTGCGAAGTAGTAGCCAAAGCTCGATTCTCGCTCACTCACAAACCAAGTCGCGGGTCGAGTGACCAAATCTAAATAGGTGCGCCGAGCCGAAACCATCAGCGAGGCCTTATCTTTGATAAGTGGACCTTGGAAGAGAATCCGAGAGGCCAAAATGCCCAAATTTCCTTTGCCTTCCCACTTTTTGAGATTGCCCTCCTTCATGCGGATGTCCAATACCGAGGATAGTCTGCCACCGTAGCGGGCAGGGAAACCTCCTTTGACCAAGCGTACCTGCTGCAATGCATCCGCATTAAAGACCGAAAATATCCCCCCCAAATGGCTGACATAATAAAGTGGGGCACCATCTAGCAAGATCAGGTTTTGGTCAGGTCCGCCTCCGCGAACGTACAGCCCTGTATTGCCTT
>CAZHOC010001220.1:0-2459 GCA_964534295.1 uncultured Bacteroidia bacterium
CAGTCATTAACTCATTAAGCAAGGCAAGGCCTTGAGCGAGTTGGCTTTCTCCACCGGAGAGATAAACATTGGTATGATTGATATCTACGTTGACATAATAAGAAAGGCCAAGCGAGGAGAAGGCTTCTTTTAATTGGTTGAGATCCCGCTCACCGGCACCAAGATAATTTACCACCCCAACCGCAGTGATAAGTTCAGGATTGCTTAAGCGCCCTTTTTTAAACTTAATTTCTAATTCGAATAGATCGTTGATCGGATTATTGGCAACTAAGAGCTGATGTCCTCCCTTGATCTGAAGCTGTGCCACATCCTGCTCGAAGTCTAAAAAGCGTGGCTGGAAGGGCAAAGAAGGGATGGCTTCAAATTCGGCGAAATACTCAGACTGCTCTTTTTGCTCGGTAACGATTGGTTTGTAGTTGGGCTTTTCAAGCTTGGTCCCCTTGGCAAAACCAGTCCTAGAAATCACTTTGATACGATTTTTACCCAAATATTGCTCCGCAACTCGCAGTATATCTTCGCGACTCACTTGATCTATTTTTTGCGGATAAGCGATAAAATCTTCCCAGCTTTTGCCTTGGTTAAAGGCGCGGCCGATCATAATGCCACGCTCCGTCACATTTTCCAGATTGGTACTAAAGGATTGGCCAAGCTCATTCTTTGCGGCGGCCAACATCTCATCCGAAAATTCTCCCTCTCGCAATTTATTCAGCTGCTCCTCGACTAAGCGTTCGGCCTTGCCTAAGGACTGCCCCACAATCTTCGGCACATAAAAAACTACCAAACCGCCAGCATCATTAAAAGTCATCGGGATCACCCCTGAATAAGTCATTTGGTTGTTGGTCATCAACTGATTGAGATAACCCGTTTCGGATCCATTAAACAGGAGGTATTCGGCTACGTCTAATGCCAAGCGGTCAGGGTGATTGTTACCCACTGTATGATAGCCTTCAAAACTAGCCTTTACCGGTGTCATCCGCTTTTTAGCGACTTCTGTACCTTTAAATGGTATAGGCTGATCCAAGACTAGTTTGTCTACCGTTCCGGCAGGTAGCTGATTAAATTTTTCTTCGATGACTGGCTTAACTTGCGCTGGATCAAAGTTTCCGCTTAGGATTAAGGCCATATTGCCTGCCTTATAGTTTTCCTCAAAAAACTGATACATGCGGATCAAAGAAGGATTTTTCAAGTGTTCTACCTTGCCCAAAACCGTCCATTGGCCATAAGGAATACCCGCAAAAATCCTCCGCTGCATTTCCTCTCCGATCTTGCGCTGAAAGTTATCCATAGCGCGGTTTTTTTCTTCATAAACCACTTCTAGCTCCGACTGAAAAGAGCGAAAGATCGGATTCTGAAAACGGGCGGCGTATAAGTCTAACCATTTGTTGACCTCATGCCCTGGAAATGAATTGTGATAAAAAGTCATCTCCATATTGGTGAAGGCATTAATGCCAGTACCACCGATACTCCTAAGCATTTTGTCAAATTCGTTGGGCAGTCCATAGGCAGAGGCTGCCACGGCTTGCTCATTGATCAGAAGCTGGATACGTTCTCGCTCCTCATCCGCTTGTGCTTGGGCAAGTTCCTCATAAAGCACATTGATAGAGTCCAGATGGGGCTTCTCTTTTTCAAAGTCCGCTGTACCAAAATGCTCAGTTCCTTTAAACAGCAAATGCTCGAGATAATGGGCCATTCCCGTCGCATTAGGGTCTTCATGCTTAGCGCCTGCATTGACCATGACGGCACCAAACACTCGGTTAGCGGTGGTATCTTGATTGAGAAAAACAGTCAGGCCATTAGCCAATTGATAGGATTCTACGGCCAAGACACTGTTTTCTTGGGCGTGACTGAGCGACCCCAGCAGGACTAGGGCAAAACAAAGGAGCAAATGTTTTTTCATGAGTTTAGGGTTTTTCTAGGGTATCCACCAAACGGGGATGTCATTTTGATCACCTCCCATCCGGACAGATTGAAGTTGCCAGCTTTCGGGATTTTTTTCAGCCTCCGAGGGTGGATAAGTAAAGCGCAAGAAGTTATTAGTTGGACCGCTGCGCGGAACGCTACCCACTCTACGCAAAAGCGCAAAAGCCTCCCATGGTTGACGAAATGCATCAAGCCAACGCTGTGCATAAATAAGTTCTAACTTATCTCTCGTACTTACAAATATGCTCAGGCGGGGATGATTGACCGCGGCAAAGATCTGACCGATACTGAGGATCGGCGGTTTGTTGACCCAAGCTTCTGAGTTGACCATCACATCTTGCCAAAATTCGATCGAGGCTACTACGCCAGAAGTATATTCGCCTTCCGCTAAGGATTGATTAGCCGCAACACCCAAGCCCCGATAATAGACTTCCGCTAGTAAAAAATGTACTTCTGCAGCAGTCAAAATCACCTCTGGGACATGGCGTTCGTCCCGGACGAGATAATAATTTAGAGGTGAATAGATATTCTCCGGACCT
>CAZHOC010001221.1:0-2459 GCA_964534295.1 uncultured Bacteroidia bacterium
AGCAAGCCTTGGTATTGACATACGAAGTTCCCGAAATAGTTCTACTGACTATTACATCGACGGTGTCTCCATCACTCGAAACGAGATCAATTGGGAAGAAGAATCAGATGACTTGATCATAGAAGGGCTGTCCAATAAAATCCGTACTAATTTTCGTGACAATGCCTATTGGCAACCTCATCTCCTAACCGACAAACAAGGCCAGGCGCGTTTTACAGTGACCTTTCCAGAAGATATTACTCGTTGGCGACAAATAGCCCTTACTTCTGATCGTCAGGCCCGACTCGGACTGGGACAGGCCCTTACCCAAGCCTACCTCCCACTCCAAGCCCAACTTTATACGCCTCGTTTTGTAGTAGAAGGCGACCATCCCAGTGTTATCGGCCTATTAACGAATCGGACTGGGCAAACACTCCGTGGCATCTCTAATTTACTGCAAGAAGGCCAGCCCAATCAATCCATTGGTGTAGACTTGGAAGGTAGCGAACGACAAGTATTCTCACTAGCGCAAGCTCCTTTTGGCCAGGATAGTATTCAGCTGACTTATGATTTACAAACCAATAGTTTTCGCGATGGAGAGAAACGCACCATTCCCGTTTACCGACGGGGGAGTATTCGCCGTGTAGGCCAGTTTGAAGTACTGCATGAAGATGGTGAAGTAGCGCTAGAAGTGGATCCTAAGCGCGGCCGAGTAACTCTACGGGTGAGTGGTAACAGCGTACCACAACTCTTGGAAAACCTAGCTTATCTGCGCAACTACCCCTACCACTGTAATGAACAGACTGCCAGCCGGCTCATTGCCCTTTTAGCTGTACAAGATGCCCGACAATATTTGGATACACTGGCAGCGCCGGAACAGGAAATTCGCCAAGCCATTGCTCGACTGCGAAAAAACCAACGTCCAGACGGATTGAGGGGATGGTGGCCAAGTAGTCCTACTTACAGCTCCTGGATCACTCGACACGTAATTAATGCACTGGAATTGGCCAAAGAACACGGTTATGGCATTCCCGATTTGACACAGGCCTATCGTCAATTAATTGGTGAAGTGGATAAACTTGCTGGCAATCCATTACTGGAGTCTCTAATTTTCTTGGGTGAGCATGAGCAACCTCTGGATTATCCCTTTTACTTGGCCCGATTTGATACCCTATCGAGAGACCTTGCCACCGAAATGCAGTATCGACGAGTGCAACAACTTGCTGATCTTCCCTATACTTTGGATTCGTTAGACAAGTATCAACAGCGCACTCAAACCGGTGCTATCTTCTGGGGAAAAAAGCAGCGCCACTGGTGGTGGTCCCATTATCGCTATCAAACCGCACTAACACTACAAGCTTATGCCCTCTACAGAGATGCCAGAAGGTTGGATAAACTTCCTGCCATCCGTCAGCATTTTCTGGAACCTTCAGCAAGCAATCCCCATGGCAACACACCGCCTTACTTAGGGGTAAATACTTATGAAAAAGGAATTCTCACCAAAGCGTTCCTTCCCGATTTGATCGGTAAAAACGCTCGTTTTGATCGGCTCCACCTACAGCTTATCCGCCCGCAAGGGGTCACAGAAGCATTAGGTGACTCCCTGGCTATACGGGTTTTACCGCCTGAAATTGCCGCTAAAAGTCGAATTACCAAAACCGGAGATGGCCCAGCTTTCGTTTCTTACCATCAAACTTATTGGGAACCTGAACCTGAAGAGGAAAATAATGGCTTTGGTTTATATACAAGTTGGCGGCAGGATGGGCAAGTGGTACAGCATTTACAAACTGGGCGATCTGCTCAATTGGTCATTACCGTTAATGTAAAAGCAGACAGTCGATATGTCATGGTAGAAGTCCCGGTCATTGGTGGTTGTTCCTATGGCGACAAAATATTTCGGGAATCCTCTTGGGAAACACATCGCGAATATCGCCGCGATCGCGTAGTCTTATTCTTTGATCAACTCCCAACCGGAACCTACTCATTTACGGTTAATCTCATTCCTAAGTACATGGGTGAATACACCCAAAATCCGCCGCGTGCCGAGATGATGTACGCACCGAGTATTAATGGTATGGGGAAATTACAAGAGGTGACGATAAGGGAATAGGAATTAAATTCCTTGGATCACCAAGCCATTTTTCATGCGTGGTTCAAACCAGGTTGATTTAGGAGGGAGCACAAGTCCGTGGTCAATCACTCGGAAGAAGCTATCCCAACTGATGGGGTGGAGACAAAAGGCTATGGCCTTGTGCTTTTCAACCAATGCCATCAACGGGTCTAAACCCCGTGGACCTTCTACATATTTGATGCGTTTGTCATTGCGGATGTCGGTGAATCCCAAAATCTTTTGGAGAACATAATAATTAAGCATAGACACATCCAGCGTTGGCAGACCAGCATTGATATTATAGTCTAGGGTTTCCTGCCGCCATTCCATTGCAAACCATTCTTGATTGATACAGAAGGTAAGTTCATGT
>CAZHOC010001222.1:0-2450 GCA_964534295.1 uncultured Bacteroidia bacterium
GCATTTCTTTCTTCTGCTCATTGGTTCTGCCACTGAGATAGCGATCCAATTCTTGAGTCGCTTCTTTTAGTCGCTTCGGATATTGGGCAAAATCAGCTACCTCATCGGGATTGATACAAGCTGCTTCTGCTAGTAATATCCAAATGGCGGCTTCATGATTATCAATGGCCTTTGGGTTGTCGTGTTGCCCAGATTCAAAGGCTAGACCGACGAGATCATTTTCTTCGAAGAAACGGCTAGTCGTAAGCGCAAGTTCATCGACAAGATTGAAGACTACGGGAGCAAAAAGTGCTTCCGCCAAGCTTCGGATGCGTTCGCCCTCGGTAACAATACTAAAAATCCCTCCTTCGCCCGAGGTAGTATGGAGGTCAGCGTAAATTTGGGGGCTGTAATCGCTCGCCATTGCAGGCTCGACTAAGGCCAAAATTTCTAATAATTCGGTCTCTTCGCTATTGAGTTGGTCTGCAGAAAGCGATTTGATGCGAGTGATCTCCTCGCTGGACCAAAGGCGGTTTAGGTCCCGGTCAATGTAGCGCTGCTTAAGCGCTAGGGCCTTACAATTACCACAAAGCCCAATAAAACGTCCCACAAAGGGGATATTTTCTTCCTTAAGACGTTTAAACACTCTAGCTAATGCATGTACACCAGCTGGTTCATTGCCATGTAGTCCCGCTAAAACAAAAAGTAGAGGTCCTTCGGTGCCTCCTTGAAAATCTCCTATAATTCGCTTAGATAAATTTGCCTCCATAGGTTCGCAAAAATCACAAAAACGGCGCATAAATAAAAAGGAAAATAGAGGTGGATAAACCATCCTCTATTTTCCATATTTTATTTCTGATGAGAATATTAAGCTTCTACTTCAGAAGCAATAGAAGCGCGGGCAAAGTCCGCGTTCATACGAGCAATATTGGTAATGGAAATGCCTTTGGGACATTGTACTTCACAAGCTCCGGTATTGGTACAGTTACCAAAGCCGGCCTCATCCATGGTGTTGACCATGCGCTGGACACGCGTCATACGTTCTGGCTGACCTTGCGGTAGGACTCCAAGGTGAGAAATCTTGGCAGAAGTAAATAATGCAGCAGAAGCATTTTTACAAGTTGCTACACAAGCCCCACAGCCGATACATTCAGCAGCGTTCATGGCTTCTTCCGCAATCAACTGCCCTACTGGAATCTCATTGGCATCAGGTGCGCTACCCGTACGGGCAGTGATGTATCCACCCGCTTCGATGATATGGTCAAAGGCAGAGCGGTCAACCATCAAATCTTTGATTACCGGGAAAGCAGCAGCTCTCCAAGGCTCGATATAGATAGTATCACCATCGTTGAAGCTACGCATGTGTAGCTGACAAGTGGTGGTCATACGGTGAGGTCCATGGGCTTGGCCGTTGATCATAAGGCCACATGAGCCGCAAATTCCTTCACGACAATCGTGGTCGAAAGCAACAGGCTCTGCTCCATCATTGATCAACTTCTCGTTGAGCATGTCCATCATTTCGAGGAAAGACATATCCTCAGTCACATTATCGAGATCGTAGCTTACGATTGCTCCTTTATCTTGTGGCCCTTTTTGGCGCCAAACTTTTAATGATAATTTCATTGGACTATTTGTTGAAGGATTGAGTGGTTGAAGGGTTGATTTTTGAAGTCAAGATTCAAATTCACTATCCTAGTTCTTCTTTTTTTGATTCTGTTTTGCTGTATGCAGAGATCTAGCAAAAATTGCTCTCAACTCCTTCGCTTCGATTGAAATTAAGCCAATTTGCTCAATCAACTCAGGATGAAGCTGATTCAATAATTCCAGCCAGTAATCTACTTCGTCAGCCTCTTCTACTACAATTTTTATTTTGTAAATAAAATCAGCGTGGGATTTAGCTCTACAAGCCGCCCGATAGTTTGCACCAACTGAGGTTGCAGCTCTAAACATTTGCTTTCCAAGAACTAAGGACTCTGGCTTAGATGGAAGTGATTGAAATAATTTTACGCTATCCAATGCAAAGTCAAAAGTTCTCTTTTGAAGCTTTTGAATCCAATTTGTATTCATAATGGCTTTTCTGTGGGAGGGAAGGTATCAAAGAACGAGTATTTTTTTTCGCCACCCACTTAATCACATCCACCATTAACTGAATTCATAACTTCAAAAATTTTGCTGATCAACTTTGAAGTTGATCAGCATTCAACAAATTATTTGTATGAACGAGTTTTGAGCTCTACGTTTTCAAATTCAAGTTCTTCTTTGTGCATAGTATGCTCACCGGCAGCGTGATACTCCCAAGCGGCTACATAAGCAAAATCCTTGTCGTTACGGAGAGCTTCTCCTTCTTCTGACTGATATTCTTCACGGAAGTGGCCACCACATGACTCTTCGCGATGCAAGGCATCATCAATCATGAGTTCTCCTAATTCCATGAAATCTGCTAAGCGCCATGCTTTTTGTAATTCTGGATT
>CAZHOC010001223.1:0-2442 GCA_964534295.1 uncultured Bacteroidia bacterium
AATGGTAAGGCCTCGCCAGAAGGCGTCTATGTCTATGTCATTCGTGGATTCGACGAATTTGGCGATAGAGTAGAGCGTAATGGTACGGTTACGCTGGTAAGGTAGGCGCAAATTTTCTACCTTTGGCAAAATTTTCGACTACCCATGAAGATTAGCTATAACTGGCTGAAAGAATATATAGATTTCGATTACACTCCGGCCGAACTCGGCGATGTGCTCACCAATCTTGGCCTTGAAATCGGCAAGATCGAAGAGATCGGAGGGATCAAAGGCGGCTTGAAAGGCGTTGTTGTTGGACATGTTGAGTCTACCGAACAACATCCCAATGCAGATCGCCTGCGCGTCTGTAAAGTCAATGTTGGCGGCGAAGAAGCCCTCAATATCGTTTGTGGAGCGCCTAATGTAGCCGCTGGACAAAAAGTCGCTGTGGCCACAGTAGGCAGCATCCTTTATCCGTTTGGCTCTGAAGACCCGCTCAAAATCAAGAAAGGAAAGATCCGTGGTGAAGTCTCTCTCGGGATGATTTGCGCGGAGGACGAACTCGGTATTGGTACTGACCATGACGGGATTTTGGTATTGGATGAAGCTGCGACCGTAGGAGAGCCAGCCATCGATTACCTCACTTTTGAGCAAGATTTTGTACTTGAAATCGATCTAACGCCAAACCGCATAGACGGCGCTTCTCACTACGGTGCCGCCCGTGATGTGGCTGCCTATATGCGTAAGCAAGCGCGCTTACCGGAGATTAGCCTCAAAGCATCTGATCTCAAAGGCAAAAACCCTATCCCGGTTACCATCGAGGATCAGGAACGCTGCCGTCGTTATGCTTCTATTTACATTGAAGGCGTTACAGTAACAGAAAGTCCAGAGTGGCTCAAAAAACGTCTGCAAGCCATCGGCTTACGTCCGATCAACAATATCGTGGACATAACTAACTATGTGCTCCACGAACTAGGCCAGCCGATGCATGCCTTTGATGCAGATCAGCTGAGCGGCAAAGAGATCATCGTCAAAACCCTGCCAGAAGCGCAAAAATTCACTACCCTCGACGAAGTCGAGCGTGATTTGATCGCTGGCCAAGACCTAATGATCTGTGATGCGGAGAAACCGCTTTGTATCGCAGGTACGATGGGCGGCATCAACTCTGGGGTTACTTTCGATACTAAGAATGTCTTCTTAGAGATCGCTTGGTTCGATCCGGGCACAGTACGCAAGACCTCTAAGCGTCTAGGGATTTCGTCTGATTCTTCTTTCCGCTATGAGCGGGGGGCTGATCCAGAGATGATTCCTACTACGGCTATGAGAGCCGCTAGCTTGATCGTAGAATTGGCGGGTGGTACGGCATCTGAGATGAGCGATGTGCAGTATGGCGAATTTGCTCCCTATGCGGTTGACCTTTCGCTTCGCAAAACGGCGCGTATCGTAGGTCAGGACCTTGGCAAAGAAGAAGTCATTGATATCCTCAAGCACTTAGAAGTAAAGGTGGAAGAGGATGCAGATGGTGATACCCTACATTTGCAGGTTCCCTTTTACCGTGTGGATGTCCAGCGTGATGTAGATGTGATGGAAGACATCCTGCGCGTTTATGGCTACAATAATGTGGCTTTGCCGGAGCAGATGAGCTCTGCGATTCAGTATGAGCCTTATCGCGACGCTTTCCGCTTGAAGGAAAATTTCGCCAATCGCCTCAGCGCGACGGGCTTTTATGAAGTATTGAACAACTCCCTCGTCAATGAGGAAGAAGCGGCCGAAGATGCCGTACATATCGTCAACCCCTTGGGGCCAGAAACTGGCATTATGCGTCAATCGCTTTTGCCCGGCATTTTGGAAAACATTCAGTTTAACCAAAACCGCCAAAATGAGGACCTCGCTTTCTATGAGTTTGGTAAGACTTATTGGGAAGACGAAGCGGGTTATCACGAGCATGAGTGGCTAGCCATGGCCATTACTGGTCAGAAGCATCCTACCCATTGGGAGGCTAAGAGCCCTAAAGTAAGTCTCAGCACCCTCGCACGTGAAGTGGAGCGGATCCAAAACTGGTTTGGCTTCAAAGGCACAATCGAGGAAACCGATCAGCCTGACCTCGCCTACGGCTTATCTCTAGTCGTCAATAAGGAGGAAGTACTTTGGTACGGGAAGGTCAATGAAGAACTTGCGGAGGAGTATGATCTGCGCAACGAAGTCTTCTATTTGATCGCCGATTGGCCGGCCTTAGTGGATCTTTATTACGAGCAGAAAGTCAAGTATCAGCCGATTGCGAGCTTCCCAGGTACCCGTCGTGATATCAGTATGGTGGTGGACGAAATGGCCAGCTTTGATGAGATCCGCAAGGTGATCCTCAAAGCCAATCCTAAGTTGATCCGTTCGGTTGATCTACACGACGTTTACATGGGCAAAGGCATTCCTACAGGGAAGAAAAGCTATTTGGTCTCCATGGAGCTA
>CAZHOC010001224.1:0-2440 GCA_964534295.1 uncultured Bacteroidia bacterium
ATCCTCTGCTTGCTGGCGTTCCCCGGAGGGGTCCATAGAAACACGATACAAATACTGATAGTATGGATTGCCGTCCTCTTTGCCCGCGCCCATAAAGTAGATTTCGCGATTTTCTTCATCTACACGGAGGACATTGAGAACGTTCCAATTGCCTGCAGTGACTTCACTTTTGAGTTCACCAGTTTCTAAATCATAAAGGTAAAGATGCCCCCAGTCGTACCGCTGAGAGTACCAGAGCACTTCATTACTGCTGCGCAGAACGCGCCAGTTGATGGCATTGTAACCTGATTCAAAAAAGGTGTCTACTGTTTCGTTGAGTACAGTTCTGACCTGGCCCGTAAATGGGTCTGCTACGCGTAAAGTGGCGCTCTTGTGGTCTCGACTAGAAGAAACAAAAGCTAAGTGCTTGCTATCAGCGCTCCATTCCAAGTCCGAAACGCTACCATCTCTCAAGGCGATATGATCAGTAATCGTAGATCTATGTTGGTCCGGCTCCATATCCAAACGCACTGTTTTGGCATCCTCGACATGGATGACTACCCTATGAATCCGAAAAATTACACTGTCTTCAGGTAAAGGATATTTCCATTGGTAGAGTTTGGGGTGACCTACATTCGTGCTCACCATATACATTTCTCCCACGCCCCTGGCGTCATGTTGAAAAGTCGCGATCATCCGAGAATCCGGAGACCAAGTGAGGACGGGACGGGTGCTTTTGGTCCAGCCCGCATTATTGGTCGCATAGCCAAAATCTTCTATGCCGTCAGTCGTCAACTGCTGGACGGAACCATCTTCTAAATCTCTGACCCAGAGATTATGATCCTTAATAAAAGCGGCCAGTTTTCCGTCAGGAGACTCGATTGCAGCATAATCGCGGTGAGGATTCAGTTCGGTCTCCATGCAATCACCTTTTTCACGGTCGCATATATAATCCTTGCCTCTCATGGAAAACTCGATGGATTTACCATCCTCCGAATAGCCAAAAGAGCGGATTGGGATTGCATTTGCTTTAATTTCTGCCCCTGTCAATTCACTCAGAGAGGCGGCAATTTTTTTATGATTGAAAGCAGCTTCTCTGGTCTCTGTATCTGCATTGACTAAGACGAACTCAGTGCCTTCTTTGCTTTGATCTCTAAACCAAAACTGCTTGCTATCAACCCAGACGGGTCTAATTCTGGCGTTGTAGACCAGAGGAGCAGTATTGCTGTACAAGAATTTTTCAGCTCTGGCATAATCTTCGGTGCTAACTTGATCTTGTGCTTGAAGGGAAGTGGTGAATAGGAGTAAAATAAGTCCGCTGAGGACTCGTAGTGTACTTGAGTTAAGTTTCATAATAGAAGCTGATTGGTCCAGTAATGTACATAATATCTCCTGTATTATCTGTAATACCTTTAAGTCAGATCCTGATAATTCTCACTATCTTGCCAGCATGAACGAAAGCTCTCGTCGAGTAGAATTGATGCAAAAAGCGGCCAACCTATTTCGAAAAAAAGGTTACGCAGCCACTTCTATTAGAGATATAGCCAAGGCGATGGAGATGAAGTCGCCCAGCCTTTACAATCACATCAAATCGAAAGAGGAAATCTTACAGGTATTACTCTTGTCCATGGCTGAGCTTTATGTAAAGGGCATGGATGATGTCATGCAGTCTCCTCTCAATCCAATCAAAAAGCTCGAACGAGTCATCGCGGACCATATTCGGATCACCATTGAGCACACCAATGCCGTTTCCCTGATTCCTAGTGATTGGGTGCATCTAGATGAAGCTTCTCGGACAAAATTTTTGCAAATGCGGGATAAGTACGACAAAGATTTTCGCAGCATTTTGCAGGCTTGCATCGAGGAGAATTATATAGAAGCGGTCGATGTGGAAATCGCTACTTTTTCGATTTTGTCAACCCTCCGTTGGCTGTTTTCTTGGTACAACAAGAATAATGAAATCAACCCCGTGCTCTTAGAGACAGAGTTGATTCGAAACCTTATTGGTGGCCTGAGAACCTCCTAAAGCCTTTTTTGTCCAAAAAATTGTTGAAACAATTCGTTTGAAAAAAGCGTTGTTTTACTAACTAGCAATCGTTAGTTTTGTGTGACTGATCGTTAGTCTTTAGAACTATGTCTCGAAAAACCGATTTTTTTCCTTTAAAGGTAAGTGCAGTAGATGCGGATGCCACCGACTGCGTGCTAGTTAGTTTCGATGTACCTGAGTCTTTAAAGGAAGACTTTGCTTATCAGCAAGGGCAATACCTGACGCTGAAAACCAAAATCGATGGAGAGGAGGTGAGAAGATCCTACTCTCTTTGTAGCTCACCCCTAGACGATGAGTGGCGAGTGGGGATCAAAAAGGTGCCGAACGGTTTATTTTCGACCTATGCGAATGAGCAACTTCAAGTAGGGCAGGAGCTAGAGGTCATGCCTCCAGATGGTCGTTTTTATGTAGAGG
>CAZHOC010001225.1:0-2440 GCA_964534295.1 uncultured Bacteroidia bacterium
TCAATTATGATGTCAACCAATGCCGCAACATCTCGGTGGACGTGCGCTATGTCCTCTTTATCATCGATAAATATGCCGGCGCAGGCTACTTGATCGACGAGATGGAGTTGATCAAATAGTCGTTGCTCTTTAGTACCTAGACAATAGTATTTAGTATTAAGACTTAGGGAAATTGGTCTGAATGGTTCATACGAGACTATTTTTCTCAGTACTTAATACAAAACGCTGACAGGACTTGAAGTCTTGTCAGCGTTTTTTGTTAGGCTCTTTAGTTTTCCCCGCTGCGCGGAACGCTTAATCAAAGATCCCGCATCGCATTGCATTTGTGCGGGATGACAATAGTTAAATCTCCGCGTCATGCCGGAATGCGAGCCTAGGGAGCATATCCGGTATCTTTGGGATTTGTTACCGCTGTGCGGAACGCTTAAAACTTATAGCGAACCAATACCCCGCTTGGATCGAAAGCCTCGATTTTTGCTCTCAAAGCCTCTTCTGGGGTAGGGGTCGGCGCTGGAGCTCCAGAAGGCATACCAGGAGAAGAAAGTCTATCCGGTACCGCCGCACTTACCCAAAGGACGCCATTGCTAGCAGCAATGGTCTTGATATTGGGGAGATAAATCGGAGAGTTTTCCTTACCCCAACGCTCCCATTTACCATTTTCAAAGACCAAAAGCCCGCGAAGATTGGTACCGATAAATACTCGGCCCGATTCATCAGTAGCGATGCTAGTTAAACCATAAGTTTCACCGGCCATTTCTTTGAAGCTAGTCCAGCTGTTGCCATCAAAGACCCCGACTTTGTTGCCACGGGTGAGCACCCAAATTTTGCCTTCGCTGTCTTCTGCAATTTGATCGATAAAGTTGCCGGGCAGCTCACTATTCTTTTTGTTCCAAAAGGTCCAACTGCCGTCTTTGAAGCGACCAACTCCTTTTTGCATACCGATCCAAACGCTGCCATCACTCGCGCTAGCTAATGAAATCACTACGTTTGCAGGCAGGCCAGCGCTTTTCTTATCGTAGGTAGTAACGCTATTTCCATCAAATTTGCTAACGCCTTTAAAGCTGGCAAACCAGACCGTACCGTCAGGGGTGGTCGTAAGGTGGATAACTTGGTTCCCTACCTCGGAGTTCTTTTTGTTAAAGCTTGTGAAGCTACCATTAGCGAGCTTTTGGAGACCAGCGTTCTGGGCACCAGCATATACCGTCCCCTCTTTGTCAACGGCCAAGGAAAAGAGCCCACTAAGCGCACTCGCATTTGACTCGTGCCGGTCCCAGTTTTCGCCGTCGAAAGAAGTGATGGTATTCGTACCGTCAACCATCCAAAGTTTACCATCTGGACCAACTGCCAGTTTGTTAAAAACGTCAGAAGGCATTTCTGAGGTCTGGGTATTGAATAAGCTGAAACCGTTACCCGCGTCTAGTTTTCCTTCCAAAAAACTAACTACCCCAACATGCCCGCTAGAGGTACTTTCTTCCATCGAAGCATCGAGCAGACTCTCTGCCTTAAAGCCAGTGATGAAGTATTTGCGGCCTTCGGCATCGATATAGATTCTCTTGACGAAGTTGCTCGTGATAGGGGAGTTTTCGATGGAGATAACTCTCCGCTTGGGTCCTTGCAATTGGATTATACCTCGACCTTTAGTCCCAATCCAGAAAGTACCGTTGTCTTCGATCGCCATACTCAACACATCTGGCTGATCTAGGTCTTGAAGTTTATCTAGAGCAGATATACCAAACTTTTGGGTCAAAGTAGTTACGGCCCATTTGCTACCATCGAACTCGACGAGGCCCTTGGCTGTACCGAAGTAAACATTGCCATCAGGCCCAGCAGCAATGGCACGGACTTTATTGTTCGGCAAAGCCGTATTGTCCTTAGTAAAGAAGGTCCAAGCGGAGCCATCATAGCGAGCCACCCCACGGTCTTCGATACCGACACTTACCCATAAGTTACCCTTGCGGTCCATGCAAAAGTCTTCGACGAAGCCGTAATCCAGCTCAGTATTGTCCTTGTTGTAGTGAGTCCAAACACCGCTAGCGAACATGGACCAGCCACCGCCGTTGAGTTTGACGCCTTTGAGTCCGATCTCATTGGCAAAACCACTAACCCAGATCCGTCCCTTAAGGTCTACATAGATCTCATGGATAGATTTGTAAGGAAAATCAGGGGTATTGTCTTTGGTGTACTCAGTAAAGCTTTTGCCATCGTAAATGACGAGTCCTTTGTTGGTACCAATCCAGAGACGGTCCTGACGGTCTACGCCTAGGGCTCTGATATTGCGATTAAGTGCTTTGGTGTTTCTATCGGTAAGCACACTATAAGCGGCGCCATCATAGCGGACTAGGCCTCGACCGGCAACGCCAAAATAGAGCATGCCTTTGGCGTCCTTGGCGAATGCCGTAACCGTATTGCCTCCGAGGAGTACGCGATCTTGAAATTGGTC
>CAZHOC010001226.1:0-2437 GCA_964534295.1 uncultured Bacteroidia bacterium
CTCTACTTTAGAGATGTGGTCTATATCCATAGCAGGGGTAATGTCAATCACACGATTATCTTCAGAGTTGATCGAAATATCAGTAATCATCATTGCGGTATCCTCCACCATTAGGCTGAAGTTGGGGATCAAATCGCCAGAGAGTTTCATCGCCAAATTGTAATTGAGATGGATGATACCATCCTCATCTTCGGTGATATTTACAATCGTAGGAGGATCAATATTTTTGATCACGTTGACGTAATCTTTGAGGACAATCGTATCAGGGGCTCCGGTGGGGAACTGACGCCAAGAAATCAAAGTAACATCATAGACACCGATCTCTGGATACTGAACTTCGATCGATTGTACTAGTTCGTCTTCGCTTACATCAATCCCTCCTGCCTTGGCAGGGTCAGCGCCTTCAAAAATCCATTGGCGACGATTTGGGGCACCACCAGAGGAGTCCGCAAAAGTGATGATTCCGCCTTCGTACATTTCGATTTGGGTAGGCGTTTCTTCGAAGAAGCCGGCATTAATATCCACTACATCAATGCTTGCTTCAACATAATCGAGGACATTGACTTCGAAGATGGTATCAAGCTTTACATTGCTGTCTTTAAACTCCGAAATCAGTCGTACTGTATGCATTCCAGGCTCGTCAAACTGTACAAAAACGATGTCAAGCTCAGAGGGTTCTTTACCTTCCAGATTGATAATGGAAGCTGATTCGGGAATTTCCCAGGTGCGGTTTACTACTCCCTGAGAGATGTCGATAAAGGAGGTAGAGTTGCCGCGTTCGATCCGATTTTCGCCAGAAGCACCTGCTACGGCATCGGAAATATCTGAATTTGCAGGCGGTACATACTCCTTCTCACAGCCCAATACGCCGACTAGAAGGATTGCCATCGCCCAGATTATATAATTCGATTTTTTCATTGTTCTTTTTTTTATCTGCTAAATCGCAGAACGAAGCCACGCAAATTATTTGACGATTCCAGGGTTAGAGTTGAGCTCTGTTGACGGAATCGGGAAGTAGTCGTGTAGATCAGAGTTATAAAACTGAGCTGCTTCTACATTATCATCTGGCCATACCTCCATTCCATCATGAGCAATGGGGTCATACTCATAGAGCACCTTGTCAATTTGCACATACTGGCGAGTAGCCAAGCGCTCAAACTGCTCTTTGACTTTGCCCCAACGAGTGAGGTCTTCCCAGCGGATATCATGTCCTTCAAACATTAGCTCTAGCGGACGCTCGACCCACATGATGTGCTCCATCAAGGAGTTGGCATCATGATCGCCTTCATTGAGAAGGACTACCCCTGCGCGCTCACGGATTTCGTGGACCATTGCCATGGCTTCAGAGTAAGAACCACCCGTTTGGATCAAACACTCTGCATAAAGCAGCATCACGTCAGCAAGGCGAATCACTCGCTCATTGATGCCAGACTGGCTAGTCTGTAGCTCACGATCCCAAGTCCAGTTTTGGAACTTTTTGAGGTAAGAAGCCTCACGGTTGTTGTATTGTCCACCTTCGCTAGAAGCTTTTTGATAGAAAGTAGAGTTATCATCATCCGCAATCGCAATTGAAACAGAAGCACGAATAGAGTAATTAGCATTACCAGTGCGGTCTGCATTGATCGGATTGTTCATGTCCATGGTGTCGGAGCGGTAAAGCGTAGTCATCCAATAAGAAGGCATCACTACGCGCCAGCCGTTACCACCGGGAGCAAAGGCACGTGAACGAGCAGTCGCTTCAGAACCAGTAGGACCGTCTTGCGCCCCACCACTGGTACCTGCTTTGGCTTCAATAGAGAAGGCTACTTCGAAGATGGATTCACTATTGAATTCATGTGCTTCGTCAAAATTATCGCCTATGTTGGCAGTCAAACTGTAGACACCGCTTTCGATGATTTGCTTGAAGTAAGTCTGCGCCGTGGCGTAGTCGCGCTCGTTGATATGGAGCTTACCCAGCATAGCGGCGGCGGCACCCCAGGTAGCTCTACCTAGATCGTCATCTGAAGCATAAACTAGCGGAAGATTTGCCTCGGCGAATTCTAAGTCCGAAAGGATCAAGGCAAATACCTCAGTCGCTGGTGAAGGCTGCTTGTAAAAGTCTTCGCTAGTTTTAGGTACATCGGTGTGGATAATCACACTACCACCATTATAACCGCGATAAAGGGCGTAGTAGAAAAAACCTCTCAAAAAGCGCGTTTCTGCTTCAATCTGTGTCCGCACTTCGTCTGCCATTTCGACATTGTCGAGATTGGCCAAGACTTGATTTGCGCGGTAAATACCGATGTAGCAAGCCTGCCACTTACGCTTAACGATACCCGTGTTCTCGTTAAACTCCATGGTATTGAGCGCTCTTGCATTGGCATTCCAGTTGTTAGGGCGGCCGACGTCTGAGCGGACCGGTAGCTCTACAGCAGCAGATGAGCCTAATAATCCATCC
>CAZHOC010001227.1:0-2437 GCA_964534295.1 uncultured Bacteroidia bacterium
AGGAATCTCCAAATGCACCTTGCGGTCCTTATGACGGATCAATTCCCAATGCTCCTCATGTGTATGCTTACTAATGATAATGCCAGACTTGCCATGCAGTATTCCAGCAAATAACTCCTCCCCTAGCGCATATCCTTCGCCTTTAAAACCCGCTCGTTGAACCGCTTTCTTATATTTAGTCGCATAGCGATGGGCTCCAAACCAAGCCGCGCTTGCCACTCCTGCATTGGGATAAGGAAGCGCCCGACCTAAGGTTTCTTTGAGGATCAGCAGGCTATACTTTTTCCACTTAGGGCGCAAAGAGGTGGTAATTCCCAATGCGAGCGGAAGGATTTTAGCTTTAGGAAAACGCCGATCAAGTTTAGCAAGCTGGCGTAAAAGCGGGAAGGAATAAGGTACTTCTCCCATCGCTGTAACCAGCTTATGATAGATTTCAGGCTCAGACATAGTGTTCGCCAAAGGCGTAGATACAGGATGTCTGAGATGAAAAAAGTTATGCGGGAACTCAAGATTGAAGAAAGTCGCCTCCATTTTTTCAAACTGGCTACTCGCCGGTAATACATAATGGGCCTCTCTTGCTGTCTCGGTCATCGAAACCTCAATCGAAACCAATAATTCTAGCTTACGGAAGGCTTCCGTCTGTGCCTGAGCGTGAGCATAATTGGTAAGCGGATTGGCACTATCTACGATCAGCGCTCTCACGCGTTTGGGATGATCCGTATCAATCTCAAGCGGCAAAACATTAGGAGGAAAGAGCTTTGCAATGCCCTTGGTCTTGGTGACTTGGGTCTCCACTGCTGGATCTTTTGAGTGCCCGATAGCAGGTAAAAAGGCAGTGTGCAAGCAATTGGTACCCTCCCGGCCAAAGTGGCCAGTGATCAAAAATAGTAATCGCGCTAGATAAGCATTTAAAGTACTGTTATGACTTTGTTCTATCCCAAGATCTGAGCGGAAAGCAAAGGTCTTGGCTTGAGTAATATCTCGGGCAATTTGGCGAATTAGCCCCTCCTCAATGCCTGCAATAGCGGCATAATCGGTTACGGGAATTTGTTCAAAGTGAGGCTTAATAGCTTCATACCCTACGGTCCGCTCAGCAAGAAAATCCTTATCTATCCAATCTTCCTGCACAATCACTCCTAAAAGTGCCGATAATAGATAGGCATCTTTACCGGGTTTTACGGCTAGGTATATGTCTGCTTTCTTAGCCGTCTCGCTCTTACGCGGGTCGACAACGACTAGGGTTTTGTTGGGATTACGGGAGACTTCATTGATCGTGGGTCTGGCCTTAGGGATACCATGCGCCTGCATCGGGTTGGCACCCATGATCATGACATATTCGGCTTCTCCTACTGGTTCACAGTAATTGGTATTCTGCCTTCCAAATAGCTTCCCATTGACCCAGAAATTGCCCGTTTTTTCTTGAGCGAGGGCAGAATAAATATAGGGAGTGCCGCAAGCAGCTCGAAAGACCGTAGCAAAAACCCCTCCCATGTGGTTGCCTTGGCCTCCGCCCCCAGCATAAGCGATGCTATGACCGCCATGGGTATCACGTATCTGGACGAGTTTATCGGCAATCTCTTGAATAGCGGTATCCCATGAGATCTCCTCAAAACTACCATCCGCCTTTTTGCGCAAGGGGGAAGTCAATCGCTCCTGCTCCTGATAATAATTGAGCCTTGTGGCTTTTTGACACATATAGCCCTCTGAGACAGGGTGAGCCTTGTCGCCAAGGATCTTGGCAAATTTTCCTTCTTCGTCCTGTTCGATCAGGATTCCACAATTTTGCGAACAAAGGATACAAGCGCTGGCTTGAGCAGAAACAGACATGAGTAGTAGTTTAGGTGATCAACAAGCATCTGGAGACTCGGATGCGAGCTCCCAAAAAGTATCTGACTTATCTTCTCCTTCACGATCGTTACAGGGGAAGTCTTTTTCAATTAAAATATGGAGTTGGCGATCGTCGCTCACCGCGATCTGCGCTTCGATCCCCACTTCTTGGGGCTTAAACCAATGTTCAGCTTGCTTATTGGGGATAGAAATCATGATCCGGCCGTTTGCGAAATCAGCTTTCAATGCCTCAATCTCATCTTCAATCTTCAAGCCGAAGTGCAGCTCATTACCCGGCCCAAAGCAGACCCTTTCGCTGATCTCATGGGCCGTCCCAAGCTGCCCAAGCTCTGACTTACGGATCCTAATTCTCACACTATCTCTGGTACATCTAAGCTTCATATGATTGCTTTTTTACTAAAGATCGTAGCCGAAAATGCGATAAGCAAACTTGATTTAGGGATGAGCGTTCACCGCAGGTGTAGTCCAAACCAAAAGCCAAGAGAGTAATTACTCTCTAAAATAAGCTTTTTACTTAAGAGAGCAAATACTTTCTTAAAACCGACCAAAATGAAGCCCTTTCATTCTGAATCCTACAACTGCCTTTCTT
>CAZHOC010001228.1:0-2436 GCA_964534295.1 uncultured Bacteroidia bacterium
CTTTCTGCGGGACAAAACAATAGTTGGGCCTTTGGCACTCCGGCCAAAACCATTATCAATAGTGCGGCCTCGGGCAGTAATGCTTGGGTAGTAGGTGGGCTTGTCGGCGAATACGGCCCTAATGAGTCTTCAGCGGTACAAAGTCCTTGCTTTGATATGACCAATATTCCTAGCGGTGCCTGGGTCTCGATGAATGTATGGTGGGAAACCGAAACCAGTTGGGATGGCGTCGTTCTGCAAAGCAGTATCGATGGCGGACAAACTTGGAATAATGTAGGCGCTTTTGGCGATCCTTTTAATTGGTACAATGATAACACGATCAATGCTGACCCGGGAGGCCAACAAGAGGGATGGACCGGAATTGATGCAGATGGAGAAGGATCTAATGGTTGGGTCCAAGCCAAGCATCCGCTGGATTTGAGTTTGATTGGCCAAGCAAATGTGCGCTTTAGAGTAGCCTTTGCTTCTGATGGCTTTGTCAATGAGGAGGGCTTCGCCTTTGACGATTTTGTCATTGGTGTGCCTCCTAGGGTGGATTTAGGTGCTGACACCAGTGCTTGTGGCAGTGTAGTCCTAGATGCGGGTTTTGGCGATGGACTTAGCTATGAGTGGTCTACAGGAGATACGAGTCAGACCATTACCATCAGCAATGCTAGCGCAACCCCTCAGCTGTCTGCAGTTTTCGTTACAGTTACCGATAGCGTGGGTCTTTGCAGCACGGATACCATCAATGTAAACATCGCTACCACTACTCCGGCAGTAAGTGCCATGGTCATGGATAGTATCAGTTGTAATGCAGACTCGACGGGTACCTTAGTAGCCAGCGGGAGTGGCGGAGTAGCGCCTTACACTTACAGTTGGAATACCATGCCGCCACAAGTGGGGGCTACAGCAACTATGGTCTCGGCAGGAGCTTATACAGTTACGGTTTCAGATGATTTCAATTGTGAAGCTACCGCCAATGTAGTGCTTAGCGAACCCTTGCCGATTGGAGTAGCTCTTGATAGCCTACAGCAAAACAATTGTCCGGATGACTCCATTGGCGGTATTTTCATCAGTATCGGTGGTGGAGGCGGTCAAGCGCCTTACACCTACCTTTGGAGCAATGGAGACACCACTCAGGACATCACAGGCTTGCCCGTAGGTATGTATACTGGGACGATCACTGATGCTAATGGCTGCGACATAAGTGAGACATTTATGGTGGGTGCCCAAGATACCTTCCCGGTGGCTGACTTCGAATTCATGCCGGTAGGATCAACCATCAACTTCAATAGCTTATCGACCAATACCACTTCCTATCTGTGGGATTTTGGTGATGGGAATACCAGTACCGCTACCAATCCGACCTATGCTTTTGCGACTAACGATACCTTTATCGTTACCCTCACAGCGACCAATGATTGTGGCAGTTCTGTGCTTACTGATACGATTGTAATTACCCAAGTAAGTATCGAAGAAGAATGGCTCTCTCAGCAGATCGGATTGTATCCCAACCCGAATCAAGGCAGTTTCGAGCTACACTTTGACAATCTACAGCTCAAGGCAATCCGTCTTAGGGTACATAATCTAGCCGGGCAAGTAGTCTACCAAGACCAAATCCAGCAGGTCAATGGTAATTATGTGCATGCGATGGAGCTTCCATCAAATCTTAGCGAAGGAGTTTATCTCCTTGAGATTGCCACTGAAGAAGCAGTGATCCACAAACGCTTCATTTTGAAGTAATCATCAAATAAAACGAAGCCCCCTCAATTTTACTTTTGAGGGGGCTTTATTTTTTATCTCTGCTTCGCAGAACGGGGGAACTATGAAGGTAAAATACCAAGCCTCCAATATTGACGGGATTGACATTATTTCGAAATTAGCCATACGAAATTCAGCCTTCGAAATTCTGTTACTTGGGTGGAAACCGAATAAATTCCCGCTCATATCCTCGGGTACGAAGCCAATCTCTGAGGGCTACACCGGTACCTGCCGGCCATGGTTGGGCCTTTTCAATCGGCACAAATTTATAATCGGACAATTCCGTTTCGTCTAATTTGATTTCCCCTTCTTCCGCAATTACGTGGTAGATCAACAGTAGCTGGTTACGGCGATGAAATTCATACATGCCAATAAAACTGCCAATCTTAGCATTTAAGCCAATCTCTTCTTTAACCTCCCGCAAGACCGCATCATCCGGGTGCTCGCCTGCTTCCAAAAAACCCGTAACCAAGGCATACCAAGAAGAAGGCCAACCAATGCTTTGCACAAAGATTAGATAATCATCTCTTTCTACTATGGCTCCCACCACGGGCACGGGATTGTTCCAATGCACAAATCCGCATTCTTTATTGGGACAGGACGCTCTTAGCCGTCCACCATGCATAGCTTGGACTAAAGGCGTTCCGCAAAGCGGGCAAAATTTATACTCTCTCAAATCTTAAGGGCTTTGAA
>CAZHOC010001229.1:0-2436 GCA_964534295.1 uncultured Bacteroidia bacterium
ATCGCAGGCAAATCTTTTCCACCCAACTCGCAGGCGCTCTCAATAGTCAATATCCCAATCCCAGTGATAGCTTGATCTCAAGTCGGGTCAATAACTTGCGATTGATGATTGATGGCCAAGAAATCGACCGTTACAATGCCCTGACTCCAGAGAGTGATACTTGGACCTCACATAGCTATAATCTGGATAGTCTCGCAGGCACACAGTTCCAAATATGTTTTGAAGGTAAGACTGTTTTTAGCGAAGCCTTTGATCCACAAGGACGCGGAGACCGGATTTTCCTAGACAACATCTCTCTGCAAGGGATTTTTACCAATATAGCCCCAGAGGCCAATACGCTTCCCCTCAATATTTTTCCTAACCCTAGTCGGGGAACGCTTTTCATTGAAGCTCAGATTGAAAAAGTAGATGAATTACAGGCCCAGCTTTTTGATGTACAAGGCAAGTTGGTCTGGTCGCAGAGCTTTCCAATAGGTACGGGCACAAAACGGTGGCAGGCTGACTTAGGAGATTTACCCAAAGGTTTATATCTCTTAGACGTCCAAGGTGAAAGTGGCTCCTTTCAAGAGAAATTAGTCATCGAATAGCTTTTCGAGACGAAATCATAAGATCCCCTCCTGTATTGCAGTAGGGGATCATTTTTTAGGGGCGATGGAGAAAAAGCCTTAATCCCAAATAGTAGTTTCGGGGGGCACCCGGATAGAAATAGCGCGGTGCATTATTGCCAAAGCTACCCGCGTTGATAAGGATCATCGAAGCATAGCGCACATCAAAAATATTTTGTACGCCGCCATAGATGGCCCAATCGCTGCGTTCCCCGAAGGGTGGCTCCCAATCTACTCTCAGATTCCAAAGGGAATAAGCCTCAGAAGATCCTTGATCATTATTGTCTCTTAAAGGCATCGCATCGACAAAACGATAGTTGAGATTCGCTCTAAAGCTTCCCAACAGGGCTTCTAAACCTGCATTAATATGATGTGGAGGAATCCCCGGCAAGGCATTACCACTGAAATCGTCCTCTCCGTCTACGAAGTCGGTAAATTGATATCGCGCGAAGGTATAGTTGGCAAAGGCTCGAATTTCATTAGCACCAGACTGAAATAATCTTTGGTCAGCGCTAAATTCAAAACCCAAATGATCAGCTTGTCCTGCATTGATGCCTACGAATTGATCGTTATCTGTACGACGCGCTACCAGGAGATTTCGAACTGGCAAGTAAAAAACCGTAGCCTCTATATAAGTAGCCTGATCTGCGGACTGATAGCGTTGCCCTAGCTCAAAGTTCCAACCTGTCTCTGGCAGAATTTCAGGATTGATTTGCCCATCAGGCGTCAACGTCTCACTCAAGGAGGGAGGCGAAAAGCCATGGCTGATATTACCGTAGAGATGCCAATTGGGCTGTAATTGGTAATTAAAAGCGATCCTTGGTGAAAAGCTCAGAGGATACTGGTAGTTACCGCTAAGGTCAATACTATCAGGCGCAAAGATGTCCAGATAGTCGTAGCTAGTACGGTTAAAATTCAGACCAGCAGTAAGGGATAAGCGTTCTCCGAAGGCGAGCTCTACCTGAGCGAACAAATTGAGTAGCTGGCGGGTCTCCAGATTATTGCTGAGTATATCTCCGAGCGTACCAGCGCCGTCGGCATTATCGGTGGTGAGCCATTGATACGCTTCGCAGAACGCTTCTGCTCCTATCTGCCATTTTAAATCTAAACTACCAGCTTGCTGCTGGCCTTCGAGACGCGTACGGCTACCAATATTTTGGCTTTGCTCTTGCAGTAGATTGAAAGGCCTTAGCTCATAATTAGAACGAAAACCTCCGTAAACGCTAGTGGTCCAAACTAGCTTCTCACTGATTTGGTGACGGTAGGAAAGTCCCATGAGGAGTTTTTGATAGTCCTCAAAGCCCTGAGAGCGATTCCAAGTAAAGGCGGCTTGGGTAGGATCTTCGGCAAAGTCAGCGCTGTCGATCGAACTTGGGATAAAGCCTAGTACGTCTACATAATTGGCGAGCAGACTGATTTGGCCATTTTTTCCATTTTGCCATTTACCACTCAGACCAAGGCTGCGGCGGCGATATTGACTGTTTTGACGGAAGCCTTCTTGCTGAGTATCGCTGAAATGCAGTCGCATCCCTCCTTGCTCTTGTTGCCAATTGCCCCAAGCTTGATAACGTTGGGTACCAAAACTAGCGATTTGTGCCTCTAGCCCCACTCCAGTAGCTTGGCGACCAAAGTCCCGAAAGCGAAGGTTGATGGTTCCGGCTAGCCCAACCCCATATAGACTAGAAGCCGGTCCGCGGATTACTTCTACCCGTTCTAACATCCTAAGATCGATGTCTTCCAGAGTAGTTTCGCCATCTCCACTCGTGAGCGGGATATCGTCCAAGTAAGCTCTAATTTTGGTGGTAGAGAAAAGGGATCGAGCACCAATACC
>CAZHOC010001230.1:0-2435 GCA_964534295.1 uncultured Bacteroidia bacterium
ATATTGTTTCTCTCTTTTCCTCCCCCTGCCCCCTCCAAAGGGGGATATTGCTTCGCAAACCGCAGGTTTTTGTCCCCCTTTGGAGGGGGCAGGGGGAGGAACCAAGCTATTAAAACCCCGAAAACTCAAAGGCTCCAGCCTCCTGGAAGTTGTAGCAGCTCTCAGCATCATCGCCATCATCTTTGCTATCGCGAGTCAAATTTGGACCCAGGGCGTGATCATGTCGGCTCCCGAGCAACTTTTTAAGCAACGCCTAGAGTTAAGAGCCCTGCTTGCAGAACCCTATGAACTAGAAAATATGGCCCTCCCGTATCAAGAGGAAAGCCTAAAAAATGGTCTTACCTATCGCAAAGAATGGAAAGAATATCCGACCGATCCCAATTTGATCCAGGTCCGTGTTGCCTGTTATCGCAATAAACAATTATTAGTGGAACGCTTTAAACTGATCTCAAGATGAAATTAAAAGGCTTCACGATCCTTGAACTCCTAATTGCCATGGCTCTGACTGGATTAGTTTTGCTATTGGCTGGTCAGGTTTTGTTTTGGTTTCAAAAGGGTCAAGCCTTACAGCAAGATCGCTATTCGCGCAGCAATAAAGTCCTCTGGTTTGATGCTCAGTTGCAACAGGATTGTAAAGCCACTTTTCAGTTCCGCTATGCCGATAATATTCTGGAACTCTTAGATCAGGAAGGAGAAATATTAGTTCGCTATGAATTCAAGGAAAATGAAACGATTAGGCATTCTCCGCAGGAAGAAACTTTCCCTCTAAAAATACAATTGCAAGCCTTGCAATCTAGTTCGAGAAACGTATCTTTATCTCTACCTGATTACGATATCAGTCTAAGCTATCAAAGCTTACTAAGCAGCAGCATCCGTGAGTCAACTCAAAATTAAGACTCCCCCCAAGACAGCTGCCTCCAATAGGAGCAGTACCCTTGTTTCCCAAGAGAATAAACCCTCTATTTGGGAACGAGAGATCCATTTCACTGCCCCTATCTCTACCGCCGATAAGCAAACCTTCTATGAATTATTTGCCGTATTGCTTGACGCAGGTTTGCCCATAATTGAAGCCTTACAAGTAATTGCAGAGCAGACTCGTAAAAAACTACAAAAAAAGCTTTACCTCAAGCTGATCAAGAGATTGGAAGAGGGAGAATCATTGCAGGAAGCTTTGAGTCATGAAGCGAAATATTTTAGTGTCTTTGAGGTGAAATCCATCCAGATGGGGGAGAAGAGTGGGAATTTGGTTTACATTCTAAAAGAAGTAGGGCGGTTTTTTGAAAATCGGCGCAAGATCCAGCGCAAAATCGTTCAGGTCATGAGTTATCCCCTAGTGGTGATTTTATTATCAGTGGGGGTAGTTTACTTTATGATTAGTCAGGTAGTCCCTATGTTTGAAGATGTCTTCAAGCAGTTTGATGCGGAATTGCCTTATTTGACCCAAAAGATTTTAGCTTTATCTGCTTTTGTAAAGGAGGATGGCTGGTGGGTAACACTCAGCATTGCTATCGCGATATTTAGTCTATTCCAGTTTCGCAAACAGATCTGGTTTCGCAAAACTGCTTCTTTCTTAGTCCGAAACCTTCCTCTTTTTGGTAAGCTCATTATTAAAGTACAGGTAGCACGCTTTGCCATGACCATGGGCACTCTATTGAGTTCGAAAATCAAGTTAGATGAGGCCCTGCTCCTTACTCAAGAAGTAGTGCCTTTTTATCCAATTTCTAGTCAACTGCCTCAAGTCCGTCGTGAGGTGATGGAGGGGAAAGCTTTCCATGTTTCCCTTGCTCAAATTAGCGTCTTACCTCTACTCCTACAGCAGATGGTAAAGGTAGGGGAAAAGACCGCCACGCTCGATAAAATGTTTGTCCGCCTAGGCCAAACACTCGAACAAGAAACCGAACAAGACATCAGTTCCCTGACGAGTGTGATCGAGCCACTTTTGGTGATTTTTCTAGGCTTAATTGTGGGCCTGATCCTGATTTCTATGTATCTTCCTATGTTCCAACTTAGCCAAGCAATAAGCATATAAAACCATGAAAAATAACCTTGCTATTCCTGCCAAGAAACTCAAGGGCATGACCCTCACGGAGCTTTTAGTCGTACTCGCGATAATGGGGATTTTAATCCTTTTGGCCTATCCTGTATTGACGCCCCTTTTCCAAACTACTAGGGGGACAGAGGCCAAACTTCAATTAGCCCATATTGCAAAATTGCAGAAGACTTACTTTTTGGAGCACGCTGAATATTCAAGAGATCTCAAGCAGGTAAAATTTGAACAAGCCGCTCTTAAAGAAGACGGCGGCACTGCTATTTATCGAATTGAAGTTAAAGAGGCTTCTATTCAAAATTTCCGTATCCAAGCTACTGCTACTGCTACTGTTGACAAGTTGGTGGTTTCATTCGGGTTACACGCTGAGGATAAGCGTTCCGCGAAG
>CAZHOC010001231.1:0-2434 GCA_964534295.1 uncultured Bacteroidia bacterium
AGCGAGAGTAATCGTGCATTGATTATTAATGCGCTTGCAGAGGGGGAAGGAAGGCTATCTAATCTTTCCAATGCCAGAGATACACGAACGATGATGTTTCTCTTAAGGTCTCAAAATGAAATCCTCGATGTGAAGGATGCGGGAACAACTATGCGCTTTCTGACTGCCTACCTAACGATCAAAGGAGAAGGCCAAACACTTACGGGGACTGATCGAATGAAAAAAAGACCCATTGGGCCCTTAGTAGATGCCCTAAGACAAATTGGAGCTAACATCGAATATCTTGAAGAAGAGGGCTACCCCCCGATACGAGTACATCGCATAAAGGAGCAAAAGAAGAGCCACATCCAGATACCTGGCAACATCAGCAGTCAATATATAAGCGCGTTGCTAATGATCGCCCCTTGTCTACCTAATGGTCTTACGATCGAATTAACGACCGAAGTTTTTAGTCAGCCATACATTCAATTGACCATAGATCTGATGGATCAGTTTGGGGTGAAGGTCGGCTGGGATAAACGACGGCTCAGCGTGAGTGCACAAACCTACAAAGCCACGCCTCATACCATCGAGGGTGACTGGTCAGGTGCCAGCTATTGGTATTCATTTGCGGCGTTATCTCAAAATGGGCATTTGACGCTCCCGGACATAAGAGCCTACTCCTCTCAGGGTGACAATAAAATCGCAGCGATCATGTACAATATGGGAGTGGCGTCTCACTTTGAGTATGGTCGGGTAAAGCTGATCAAGAGAGATCAAAAACAATACTCCATTTCCTTAGATTTCAAAGACTGCCCTGACTTAGCTCAGACAGTAATGGCGGCTGCGGCGGTTTCTGGCATTACACTCAATATGACCGGATTGGAAAGCTTGAAAATCAAGGAGACAGATCGGATTCAGGCAATGAAAAATGAGCTTTCAAAGCTTGGCGCAATGCTTTTGGAAAGCACACATAAATGGGTACTAAAACCCAGTAACGAACTCCCTAAGTCAATAGAAGTTGAAACATATGAAGATCACCGCATGGCGATGGCTTTTGCGCCTCTCTGTCAAATCATGGAAGTCACCATCAAAGATCCTTCCGTCGTAGAAAAATCTTACCCGGCATTCTGGGAGGAAGTCGAAAAGCTTGGAATAAAAATTGAGAGAATTCCTCAGTAGCTGACTCTCAAATTTGAGATATCAAGTTCGAGAATTGTGCTTTTGTGAAGCGTCGAAAAATAAACCCCCTGCGTATCTTCCCACCTGTCCCAACTAAACTGCAACCCTCCAATAGGGACGTTTGAGGTCCACAACTTCCAGGCTAGCGGAAATCCATTGTCATCCAAAATCCAGAGATAGCTGTCTCCAGGGGTCACCCCTCCTGAGCTATAGGACACCAATAATCCATTTCCACCTTCTACTTCAACCACGGCTCTCGTTACTCCATCGTCCTTCGCCTTGAATGGTGCGACCAGCCAAAAGGAGTCATTGATAAAGTATTTATATGCCGTGTATTCCAAATCAGAGTAATTATCGGGGCCCACACTGAGGTCTACTTCTACTTTTTGATCATCCCAAAAAACCGTCACTTTTTTGTTAGCTCGATCCCACTGATGTGTGTGTACCCCCCTGAAGCTGAACTCAATATATCTGACAGAATCGTAGGCTTGTTTATTGAGCGCTGTAAACATCTGATCGGTAAGTTTTTCAGCTTCTGGTCCTGGCTTACCTTCTGGCAAGGGCTGGTTGATAATGGTGAAGCCTGCATATCCTACCCCGATCAGGACAAAAAGAACAATAGCTAAAATCTTTAGAAACTTCTTCATTAAGCTCTATCTAATGGTTAAAATCAATTCAAAAACTAAATTTAACCCTATGAAGCCAATAATATACATACTTACGACAATAGCTGTAGCTGTAGCATACACCCAGCCCAATACCGAAATCTACCTTTTTGATCTGGATAAAAATGCTAATGGTGAATACACCATCTCCTCTCCACTAAATATTTCAGAAAATGAGGGTTACGATAATCAACCTAGTTTCTGGCCAGATGGTAAGTCAATTGTGTATGCAAGAACAGCGGACAACCAGACAGAGATTGCAAGGTACTTTATTGGTACTGGAAAGACCAAGTTGATTACAAATACCCTACAAGGAAGTGAATATTCTCCAACCCCAACACCTGATGGGAGAATTTCTAGCATCAGGCTTGACACCACAGGATTGCAATTACTCTACTCCTATGGTCTTGATGGGACGCCAGAGGTATTGGTGGACGATCTGGTAATAGGCTACCATTCCTGGATAAGTGAAGAAGAGATTATCACTTTTGTCTTAGGCGAACCGAACACATTGCAATACATCAATTTGAAGAGCAAAACAATAGAAATCCTTGCCGAAAATATCGGCAGGCCTTTGCACAACATTCCCCATTCAAAAAGTTTCCGTT
>CAZHOC010001232.1:0-2425 GCA_964534295.1 uncultured Bacteroidia bacterium
ATTCGGACTTCATCCAGCTTTGAGAAACGTGCTTATTGAACTCCTTGACGACTGCTGCCTTGCCCCATTCTGAGCGCTCTTCTTCAGACCAAAGTTCTGGGAAGAAGCAAACTTGTTGAAAGCGAGGCGGCAGAAAGGTCCGCCAATTGGTACCACCAGTGGCTTCCACGTGATTGCCTTCACGTACTAGGTGTTTGGCCGCAGCGGAGAGATGGCTAAGTTTCCAATAGACATTGACGTATTGATCAAATTCGCGCAACTGCTCTCGCAGTTTAGGATCCGCCTTGATTTCATCGGTAGCGGTCTGATAGAGGTGATCTATATTTTGCGTCTGAAACTTTTCGATCAATCTGACGAGCTCTTCATCATATTTGGCTTCAAACTCTCGGAGTGTCAGCGTCTTCTTACCCGTTTCGAGGTCAATGCCGCCTTGTTTCCAGTAGATAAAAGGATAGCGAGCAGAGAGCGTATCGTTCTCCGCAGGAGCATCTTCCCCACGTATCAAATTTTGTAGGTCAGTGCTCATGATCTCAATTTGGCGGAACTGAACAGACTGGAAACCGCTGGCAGGCAAGAGGGCCATCCGGAATTTGCGAAACTCTTCCATATCCATGCCACTCATCATGATATCGAAGCTATTGCTCAGATGGCGAAAGTAGTTATTGATCCGAGCCATGCGTTTATGCCAATCTTCCAAACGAAGGTATTCGCTTTCGTCTCCTCTGGGTTCGGTGAGACTGATAATTTCGTGCTGGCAAAGCTTGAACATCAGCTCCGAGATTTGATGATAAATGATAAAAATCATCTCATCTTTGAAGGGAGTCCGAGGAGTTTGCAAGCCCAAAAGGCTATCTAAATGGACATATTCCCAATAATTGAGGCCATTGGAATAGTAAAGACCGTCGAGATAAGAAAGCATATCCTGGCCCATACCAGCGTATTTATGCTCAAGTTTACCTAATCGATCAAGGATTTGAGTAAGTTGGTCTTTCCAATCTTTGTTCATAGGGGGCAAAGGTAATCAGATTAGAAGATAGTATTTAGTGGTCAGTACTAAGTATATAGTATTTAGATGGAAGTAATAAAAAGTGAGAGAATCAATTCTCTTACCTACCAAATTCTATCTGCTTCCTACTTAATACTTTTTTACGCTCTAATACCGTACCCAGCGCCAGAGTTCTTTAAAGCTTGGCTTCTTGCCATACATTAGGATACCCGTTCGGTAGATTTTGCTCCCCAGCCATATACATCCTAGGAAGCCTAATATCAATAGGCTGATAGAGACAAGCACTTGCCAGCCCGGCACCTCAGTTGTAGACAAGCGCACCAGCATAGACATAGGCGAAGTAAAGGGAATCATCGAAAGCGTTACTGCTAAGGCAGAATTAGGGCTTTGGACAATATTCATCACCAAAATAGTTGGTATCAAAAGTGGCAAGGAGATAGGCAGCGTCAATTGCTGGGCGTCTTGAATATTGTCTACACTCGCGCCCGCGGCCGCAAAGAGAGAGCCATACAAAAAGAATCCTCCCAAAAAGTAAATCGGGAAGGCCCATAACAAAGTGCCCCATTGAAAATTTTCTACTTGGCCAAGCATTTTCTCCACCCCACCTTGGGCGAGTTCAGCTTCCATAGGAGAACCTGCCCCTTGGGTAGCCATAATCTGCTCGGGATCTATCATGCCGGCGGCAAAGAGTCCCAAAATAAATACCAAGAGATAAGAGGTGATCGTCCACAACAAAAACTGCAGGAGGCCTGCCGAAGCAATTGCAAGTACCTTGCCCATCAGCAGTCTAAAAGGTTTCACTGAGGAGACCATGACCTCCACTATACGGTTGGTCTTCTCCTCTATTACCCCTTGCATCAAGATGCCACCATAAGCTGCTACCAGCACATACATCAATAATGAGATCACCAAGCCCACTATCATGGCAATCAGTTCACTCCCTCGCTTTTCTTCTACCGGACTCGAAACCACCGAATCAACCGAAAAATCAAAGTCTAGGGCGGCTAATTGTTCACTGCTAATACCGGCATCCTGTTGTTTAAACTCACGAATTGCATCTCTAAGGTGATCTTTTACATCGGTTACCACACTGAGATTGAGGCTGCTAACATTATAGAGGGTGGCGTGTCCCGTCGGCTTTTCAATAATCTGAGGCCCAATTTCCAACAGAATAAGATGATCATCGGCCCAGATTTGCTTTTTCAGGCTATCGACGGGCAGCGGGCTAAATTTATAGGTATAGTTTTCCGTGGATTCTAAGTACTGGGTAATCTCCGGAAGGGTCGTCTCGGGTACCAAAACGACATAATCATCCTGACTGATATTCAAACCCGCAAAAATCTGAATCCCAAAGACTCCCGCCATCAGCAATGGCACCAAGAAGGTCGAGAGCCAAAAACTGCGCTTCCGCACGAGGTT
>CAZHOC010001233.1:0-2424 GCA_964534295.1 uncultured Bacteroidia bacterium
CTAAGGCTTTGGATTTGTTTCGCCTGTACTTGCACCAGCTTGTACCACAATTAGCAGAGGGAGCTAGTGTGGTTTGTGGCTTTATGACGCGCCACTTCAGTCCGCTGATGCTCAAGATCGCAGAGCTTTACTTTACAGACGTTCGGCAAAGCCGGGCCTATAAAAAATCTCGTCTCCTGCTCCTAAGCGGTAAAAAAGAACTGCCTAGCAGTCCCATGATGCATAACATCAGCTTTGAAGGACATGAAGATCTAAAAAGCTACCCGGGAGTGTTTGCTGGCAAAAGTGTAGATATTGCTACCCGCTTTTTATTAGAAAATCTTATCCTAAGAGAAGAGGACAAAAGTATATTAGACCTAGGTTGCGGCTATGGTGTGATCGCAAAAGCCATCCATAAGATCAATCCTCAACGAGAACTGCACCTAATGGACGACAACGCTTTAGCAATTGCTTCTGCTCGCTTAAATCTGAATGGTAACAACATTCACTTTCATTATGAGGATAGTCTGAAATCACTTGAGGGACAAAAATTTGATTTTGTGATCTCAAATCCCCCTTTCCATTTTGAACATGAAAACAACATTGAGATTCCTTTAAAATTGTTTGCTGAGGTAAAGGAAAGTCTCCATCCAGAAGGGCATTTTCAACTAGTCGCCAATCATCATCTTAACTACAAGACGCATCTAGGCAAGATGTTTAAACGCGTTAAGACAGTGGCTGAGAATAAGAAGTTTGTGGTGTATGATTGTCATTAGCGCTAATATTCTCGCCTTATAATTCAATGCATCTAATACTGGGGATTATTGCTGAAAACTATTGCTTCGCTTATTTATTATACAAATGTTAATGATATATCTCTTTCATTTCCTAGATTCATAGGGTAAATCATATCTATGGCGAAGAATTTAGGACACTTGGAGGAAAGCACTCTGCTAATTGTGATGATACTAGAGGAAGCCTATGGCGTTTCTGTAGCAGAGGCCTACGAGAAGCATACCAACAATAGCATTTCTATTCCTGCTATTCATACAGTGCTGAAAAGATTAGAAAACAAAGGTTTGCTCAAATCCAAAATGGGAGAAGCGACAGCTGAAAGGGGAGGTCGTCGTAAAAGGATATTTGAGGCTACTCCCTACGCCTATAAAGTGATTGCAGAAATCCGAGAAAGCAGAATTCAGCTTTGGTCTATGATCCCAAGATTAGACGTGTAGATAATGGAGAGTAAAAAAGAAGCTCCCAATGAGCTAAGCCCACCAAAATGGGCCAATAGATTCTTGAATTGGTATTGCGCTCCCGACCTATTGGACGAGATAGAGGGCGATTTACATGAAGTGTTTTATATCAGAGTCGAAAAATATGGGCTGCGTAAAGCAAAGTTCCTGTATGCGAAAGAGGTCCTCTTATTCGCCAAACCTTCTTCTTTCAAGCAATTAAAACCAACCATCATGCCCAGCTTAATTGGAAATTATTTTAAGATTGCCAGCCGTAATCTCTTTAGACAAAAAGGCTATTCGATCATCAATATCTCTGGCTTGGCGATTGCTCTTGCTGTTGCCATGCTAATGCTATTGTGGGTTCAGGATGAATGGAATACTGATAATTTTCATGCCAATGGGGATCGGCTTTTCCTCCTAAAACGCACGGTTCCACAAGCTGATGGCAGTCTTGATGTCCAAGACAAGGTGCCTTATCTCTTATTGCAAGCTGCCCAAAAGGATTTGCCGGAAGTGGAACGTTTTATCCCACTTGGCTGGGAGGAAGAAATGATACTAAATGCAGGTGAAAAAACCTTCAGAGCCAAAGGGATCTCTTCTAATGCTGCATACTTTGAATCTTTTTCCTTTCCAATAATTGCCGGAACAGTCGAGGATTTGGAAGAAGGGCGACCGACTATTGCTATCTCCGAATCCTTAGCGTATAAATTTTTCGGAGATAAATGGGCTGAGAAAGCAGTGGGCTCAAGCATCAGTATGAATGATGTGGATACCTTTGCTTTGAGTGCTGTATTCCAAGATTTTCCCACAAATTCCTCTGTAAAACAAGATTTTGTCTATTCCTTTAACAGTTTTCTTGAAAGGTTTACTTGGATGATGGAGTGGGAAAACTCTGGTGCAGAAGGGGCCTTATTATTGGCAGAAGGGGCAAATGAGAAGGAAGTTGCCCGAAAGTTGGAAAAGATTTTTCAATCACATCTACAGGGAGATCAGAAAGAAGGATGCGCAGTTCAAAAGTTTGAGGATGCCTATCTGTATAGTCAATTTGATGAGCAAGGTAAAGCAACTGGAGGTCGGATTGAATATGTTCGAATGTTCGCTTTGGCGGCCTTATTACTATTGATTATTTCTTGTATCAACTTCGTCAATCTGGCTACGGCGAGAGCTTCTAAAAGAGCGAAAGAAGTTGGGGTAAGAAAGACTATAGGTG
>CAZHOC010001234.1:0-2421 GCA_964534295.1 uncultured Bacteroidia bacterium
TCATTTTCCACCGCCAAAATCAAGTGTTCTGGCGCGTATTGGTTGATGAGAGCGACTACTTCATCCTCGTCCCTAAGGACGATACTCTTGCTATTGGCTAAGGCCTTACGCGCAATTTCTTCCCTAGGCAAGGTTTTGACTTGCTCTTCCAAAGCAGTTTCCACCGACTTAACAAAAGCCTCACTTTGGGAAACCAAAAGGACTTGGCTATCGATTCCGTGCTCAGCTTGCGAAAGGAGATCGGCCGCTACAAAATAAGGATCAGCCGAATCATCAGCCACGACCGCTACTTCAGAAGGACCCGCTGGCATATCAATCGCCGCACTATCACGACTCACTAATTGCTTAGCGAGGGTAACGTACTGATTACCAGGACCAAATATTTTATAGACTTTCGGCACGCTCTCCGTCCCATAGGCCATTGCGGCCACGGCTTGAGCACCTCCTACTTTACAAACTTGCTTAATGCCCAATAACTCAGCGGTAAAAAGCATTGCGGGATTGACGGTGCCGTCTTTGCCAGGAGGCGTACAGAGCACGATCGTCTCGCAACCGGCAATCAAAGCCGGAATACCTAGCATCAAGATGGAAGAAAATAAGGGAGCGGTACCTCCAGGGATGTAGAGTCCTACCCGGCTGATAGGCACACTCTTGCGCCAACAACGCACTCCAGCCATCGTTTCAAGCGGCTGAAAATCCTCCCACTGCTTTTGGTGAAAAGCAGTGATATTGTCTTTGGCGAGGCGTATCGCGTTTTTCAGCTCTTCTGAGACTAAGCGTTCCGCATCGCGGAACTCCGCCTCACTTACCTGAATCGAGTCTATCTCTACTTGATCAAAACGGGCCGTAAAAGTTCTCAGCGCCTTATCGCCCTGCTCCCGTACCTCATCAAGGATAGGTTGAACCCGCGACTCTAATTCCTGCAGCTGCATCATGGGGCGTTCCAATAATTCGTCCCACTGATCACGCGCTGGATATATGTATGATTGCATAATATTCTTTGATGGGTTGAAGTTTGAATGATAAAATCGGCTATTCGTGCCTCCCATTCAAACCCTCAACAATTCACAAATCCAACAATTTATAAAACCATTTTTTCGATCGGAGAGACGAGAATTCCTTCCGCTCCTACTGCGTGCAATTGATCGACGATATCCCAGAAATCATCTTCTTTGATCACGGTATGTATCGAGCTCCATCCTCCTTCGGCTAAAGGCATTACCGTAGGGCTTTTCATTCCTGGTAGCATTGAAATCACCTTTTCGACCGAGCGGTCTGGTACATTCATGAGGATGTATTTATAGTTTTTGGCCTTCAGCACTGCCTTGATTCGGAAGTGAAGCTTATCCAAAATCGCCTGCTTGGCCGGCGCTAATTCTGGGGTTTTGACCAACACTGCCTGAGATTTAAAGATGATCTCTACCTCTTTGAGTCCATTGCTCAAAAGGGTACTACCCGTACTTACCAAATCACAAACGGCGTCTGCTAAGCCGATACCTGGGGCAATCTCTACGGAACCACTAATCTCATGAATCTGAGCATTTACACCATTCTTATCCAAAAACTGCTTTAAGAGCACTGGATAGGAAGTCGCAATGCGTTTGCCTTCAAACATAGAGGCTCCCGTGTATTCAACATTTTGAGGGATGGCGATGGAAAGTCTACACTTTGAAAAACCCATAGGTTCCACTACTTCGATACTTTCCTCCTTCTCAGCAAAGACGTTCTCTCCCACTATCCCGATATCGGCTACTCCTGTAGCCACATAACGAGGAATATCATCATCACGCAGAAATAAAATCTCGAGTGGAAAATTGGAAGCAGTGGTTTTGAGTTTGGTTTTATTGCGCACATAACTGATGCCGCAAGCCTCAATAAAAGCGAGGCTTTTTTCACTTAGTCGGCCGGATTTCTGTACAGCCAGACGTAAAGGAGTATTCATTAAAATGGGTGTTATTGACGGTTTTAAGAAAATAAAAATGAGACCAGAGCTCTTATAGAACTGGCAAATGGGAATTAGGTTCCCGCAAAGGACGATATGTGCAATTGATTCCCCCTAGAGGGAATGATGGATATGATGATGTACAGCAACTAGGCTCGCGGGGAACGAGACAGTTTGTTGGATGATATGTGAGCTGCTGTTAATCATTAATTCCCTACAAAGATGGGGGACGACTTTTTTAAAAACAAATTCAAATGTTTACCGCTTCGACATTTCCAAGTTGTAGATAGTAAAGATAGCCCGATACTGACTGATAGCCAATATCTTGCAAAGCACGCATATATTTTCGAAGCTGAGGGTGATATCTTTCCGAAGCCTTACCTGCTTTATAATCTACCACCACTGCAAGGCTTCCTTTGATCATCACGCGATCAGGCCTTAAGCTAGTTCCACCAGCCGCGATGATCTCCGCCTCATTG
>CAZHOC010001235.1:0-2420 GCA_964534295.1 uncultured Bacteroidia bacterium
ATAATACCAATTGGGCTAGATTCTTTCATAATACAGATTGGCAGGATGAAATATTCCAACGAGGAGAAACCCAAAACTATCAGCTTTCGGTGTCGGGCAAAACGAACAAAACCAATTACTACATTTCAGGAGGAAGTATTAAAGAGATAGGGGCAATTCGTAGTGCAGAAATGCGCCGAGCCAACTTTAAGCTAAATCTAGATCAGCAGCTTAACGACTGGTTGAAGTTGGGAACTCGAATTTCATACAATAATTACTCAGATGTAGATGTGAATGATAATAGCCCTGCAAATAGAAGTGGGGTATTGTTAGGGGCGTTGGTTACGCCTCCTGTAATCAATCAATTCAATGAGGATGGGACTTTTACCACCAATCCATTTCAAGATTGGGAAAACCCACTTGCGAGCACAGACGGGAACAATAGGGGATATGAAAATCGTAAGTTCTTGGGTAACGCATATATAGAGATTTCCTTTCTCAAAGACTTTAAGTTTAGAAGTAATTTAGGGATTGAGCAATCAAATGGAGAATATGTAGAATTCATCGATCCATTTCGTACTTCGTTTGGGCGAGCGATTCAAGGACGAGGGGTCAGTAATACTGATAAGTATAATTATCGGATTGTCGATAATATTCTGACTTATAGCAAAAGCACTGATGACCATAATTTGGATATCATGCTTGGGGTAATTAGTCAGAACTATCTTTGGGAAGATCAGTGGCTAACAACTTCATCCTTCGCAGGCTCACAGGTCCAAACAGCTGGAGCAGGATCTATTGTTGAGAGTTATGGGGTACGGAAGTCCGAACGAAAAAACATCAGTTATATAAGCAGGGTCAATTACGCTTTTCAAGACCGCTATTTGCTCACTGCCAATTTTAGGAGGGATGGCTCTAGTATCTTTGGTCCAGACCAACGCTTTGGATATTTCCCCTCAATATCATTGGGTTGGCGCATAAGTGAAGAGCGTTTTCTGAAGGAAAGTAATTGGATAAGTGATTTTAGAATACGTACTGGCTGGGGAATCAATGGCAATGATCCGATTTCGCCTTATGCTTATTTAGGCATCACCAGTACAGGAGCAAATTACCCAATAGGCTCTGCTATTTCGCCCGGAATCTATCCTGCTACGATTGAAAATAGAGGCTTGAAATGGGAGGAAACAAGTCAACTAAATTTGGGAGTAGACCTTTCTATTCTGAATGGTAAATATTCTGCAACCATAGACATCTATGAGAAACAAACCAATGATGTCTTACTGGATAATATACCCATACCGCAATCTACAGGCTTTAGCAGTGCCAGAGGTAATGCGGCAGCAATCCGTAATCGTGGTATAGAATTCATGTTGAACACATTTAATGTCCATAAAAAGTCATTCAAATGGACCACCACTGCTGTATTTTCTATCAATAGGAATGAAGTAGTGAGCCTTAGATCTCAAGAAATTCCAGGGGGATTTATTGTCAATAGAGGGGCCTCCACCATTACTCGAGTAGGCCAACCGCTTTCTTTATTCTTTGGGTATGAATTTGCTGGGGTAGACCCTCAAAATGGTAGAGCGCAATATTATACTGCTGAAGGTGAGCTTACTTACACACCTTCTGAAGAAGATCGAAAAATCATAGGAAACCCTCATCCAGATTTTACTTATGGGTTAACCAATACGCTTAATTGGGGTCCATTGGGCTTAACCCTTTTTGTACAGGGTACTCAAGGCAATGAGATGATTAACGCCACTCGCTTTGATACTGAGGCAATGAATAATCCCTCCAACCAAGCGGCAGTGGTAGCCTCTAGATGGAGAGCTACTGGCGATATAACGGATATACCAGGGGTCAGCCAAATTGGAAATACTGAAAACTCGATTCTCTCCACTCGCTTTGTAGAAGATGCTTCCTACGTCCGCATCAAAACCCTGACCCTAAGCTATGATTTGACGGCCAAAGCGCTGGCCAAAATCCACCTCAAAGGATTAGCGTTTTACGCAACTGGAGAAAATCTATTTACCCTAACAAAATATAGCGGATTCGATCCTGAAGTTAATGCATTTGGGGGAAATGGCCTGTCCTTAGGCATTGATTACGGCACCTATCCTCAAACGAGAAAGCTGATTTTTGGCGTCAATCTGACATTATAACGATTAAACAGGACTAGATATGAAACCGACTAAGATTATCACTTCGGTCATCTTACTATGCGCATTAGTTAGCTGTGATAGTGGGCTCGAATTATTACCGATCTCAGAGGAAGCAAGTTCGACAGCCTACCTAAACCCGAGCCAAATAGAGGCAGCGTTGATCGGCGTATATGATGCCTTTGGGGGGAAGACGGAGAACTTTTATAATGAATATTACCAATGGGATATCCTAAACTTTCAGGACACCCGCAGCGATAATTGCTATGCAGGAGGGGATAG
>CAZHOC010001236.1:0-2420 GCA_964534295.1 uncultured Bacteroidia bacterium
AGAGATAAAGGGTTTGCTTCAAGTCTTACTTGAAAGACGAGAAAATGGGGCCATCAAAAGACGAGCAATCGGGGGTAGGGGAGGTTTAGCGTTCTCCGAAGGAGTGTATCTCAAAAAACGAGTAATAAGGGGCGCATAAACGAGGAATAGGGGGTGTGAATGTCTAATTGCTGCTTATTTCGTTTAAAAACGAGTAATAAGGGGTTATAATAACGAGAAACTGGGGGCCCCTGTGCACATTCCCCTCTTTAATGGAGAACTTATCCACAGACAGGAAATACAGAAAGACGAGAGAAAAGGGGTTCAAAAAAGCAAGATTTCAGGGGTGTTAAAGTCTTACTTGAAGGCTAGGGGAGGGGCTAAGTACGAGATATAGGGGGTAAAAACGAGATGCTTTGTATCCTTCTCGTTTTTCGCTAACTTGCCCAAAATCAATCGTATGGCACAAGTAGCAAAAAAGCGCCGAGTTCCCAGCGGTAAGCTGGTGGTTAAGGACAATAAGCTAATCAACTCCCGCTACAATCTCTCAGTATCGGAAGTCCGGCTCTTTCTGTCTATGATTGCGCAAATCAGAAGGGATGATAAGGACTTCAAGACCTATAGGATCCAAATCAGTGAGTTTGCCGATGCACTAGGGACGAGCTCAAAGAATATCTACGACCGTGCCAAAGAAACCTCCAAGCGGCTGATGGAACAGGTCATGGTAATCGAGGAAGAAGATGGTCCTCTGCAGGTGGCCTTGATCAGTAGTGCCAAATACTATGAAGGCAAAGGCTATATGGACCTGCGCTTCGATCCCTCACTAAAACCCTATTTGCTCCAACTCAAGGAAAAGTTCACCTCCTACGATATCAGCAACGTCTTACAACTGCAGAGTGCCTATTCGATCCGTATCTATGAGTTACTTAAGCAGTATGAGAGTATCGGAGAGCGCACCTTCCAATTGGCGGAGCTTAAGGAGATCCTAGGTGTGGCCAATCGTTATACACGATATAATGACTTCAAACGCTACGTCTTACTCCAAGCTGAAAAGGAGCTGCGCCTCTACTGCGATATTCACTTCGAATTTGAAGAGCGTAAAAGAGGACGCAAGATTGTCGAGATTCGCTTTATCATCAAAGGAGGCAAAACTACTAGCGCCCAGCCCGCCAAAATAGTAGAGAGCCCTATGCGCGAGCAATTAGAGCGCATGGGCTTAAAAGCCAATCAGATTAACCGCATCATCGCCAGTACCCCATTAGCTACCATCGAAAAGGTAATCCAATACACCCAGGCCCGTTATCGCGAGGTGATGGGTACTGAAGACGAGATTCGCAATCTCCCTGCCTATCTCATCAAAGTCTTAGAAGCTGAAACGGTCAATCCAGAATTTGTTCAAGACGAGCAAGCCGCTCATGAAGCTAAGGCCCGACGACAAGTCCAGGCTCAGGCGCAAGCAGCCATCCTACAACAGCAACAAGCCCTGATCGAGCAGATTCAGGAAAAATATCGCGCCTACCGCAAGTCCCGTTACCAAAAGCGCGCCCAAAAAGCTAGTGAACAAGAATGGAAGGCTTTTGAAGAACATATCCGTTCTAATCCCTTCCTAGTCGGTAAATATATCCAAGACGGCAAACTCCAGCGCGAGGCCGCTGATATCCCCTTTTGGCTAGGATCCTTCTTGATTGACAATGAGTGGCCTGATACGCCTGAGAACTTCATCAGTTGGGTGTATGAGCGAGAAGGATATGCCTTAGAGTATGAATCTCGTCATGGGGAAGTGCAGTACCGCATTACAGGTAAGCAGAATAAGTTGTTTTAGACTTCTGACTTATAACTCTCGAGAGCGTGTGTGCCTTTGTGCGTATCCGCGTTCGCGGAACGCTAGAACCGAACTCTAAAAGTATCAAATCTACCCCGTTTGACTCTTTTGAAGGTCCTAGGTTATCCTTGGATGAGGACGACCAGGCGAAAAGGGGATGTTCCACTCCCATATATGCACCGATATATGCTATTCGCCTCTCATAGCGTAAGCAGATATATGCCACCATATCATCCCCAAAAAGCCACCAAAAAAATCTTGCTTCGCAGGATACTGACCGTCTGCGACGGTTTTGGCCTTCAGCTGCATGATCTGATACCCCTGGCAGAGTAGGGCTTCCCCTTCCAAAAGTTAAAAAAGAAATCGAAGATCCGCCTGTGGTGGAAAAACAAAGGTTAAGGGGTCTTGGCAAGGCGAAAGCCGATAACGCCGTAGGGATTGACGCGGCTACGATTGAAGACACGACAGCCCCCCGCATTGTCGTCCCAACTGCCCCCGCGCATCACACGACCGACGGCTGATTCTGGACCAGTAGGATTGACCGCAATACCCTTTTTGGCTAGCACTGTATAGTAATTGTTTTTGTACCAATCCTGGCACCATTCACGGACATTGCCGC
>CAZHOC010001237.1:0-2419 GCA_964534295.1 uncultured Bacteroidia bacterium
TGATCTTCTATCTAAATAGCTTCAAGGACATATTAAAGTTCATCACTGTCTTTACCATAGGGCACTGCATTACGTTGATTGGGGCAACCTACGCTGAGGTTACTGCAAACGAGCATTTAGTTGATGCGGTGATCGCCTTGAGCGTATTGTATAAAGGCTTTGAAAACTTGGGCGGCTTTGAAAAGTTGAAGGTTAAATCCCCCAATTTGCTGCTTATGGTAGGAGTTTTTGGCCTGATTCATGGCTTTGGACTCTCTACTCGATTACAGTCTTTAGTGATAGGCAATGAACAATTTCTCGCTAAGATTTTATGCTTTAATCTCGGAGTGGAAGTAGGGCAAGTACTGGCTTTGATTCCGATTGTGCTGGTGATTTCTTTGGCGCGCAAACACAAACAGTTTCCCGCCTTCTTCAAAGCGGTCAATTGGTATTTAGTGATTGCCGGGATCGGTCTTTTCGCCTATCAAATATTCGGCTATTTCACTGGGCATTAAAAAGTCTTAAGTTCTAGAGGAGCACGCTTTATAGGGAAGACTTTGATTTTTTCTACCGCTGCGCGGAACGATCATCCCCTGCTAATTAGAATGTGGAAATTGAAGTTGCTCAATCCCTTCTGCTGGGTGTAAATTTAACTTTACCTAATAAAGATTAAAGAGAGGTGGCAAGATTTGGCATTAAAGAGGCAAAGAAGCGTACAGAATTAAAACTGACTGCTTGTACCTGCCCCAACTGTTTTGAAGAGGATACTTTGTACGCGGAAATTTTCCCCCGTTATTTTCATGTTTACTGGGTACCAGTCTTCCCGATTGGAAAATATGCTTTGGCTCAATGCGATAACTGTGGTCATGTAATCCAGCAGCGAGATTTTCCTGAAGAGCTCAAACCTCAAATCAAAGAGAGCAAGAAAAGCATCAAGCTGCCGCTAAAGTATTTTACTGGATCAATTCTCATTACGCTCTTCCTGATATATGGCTTTATCCGACGATCTCAGGTCAATAATAGAGATATCTCTTATATCGCACAGCCGGCATTAGGCGATTTATATGGAATCCGGATCAAAGGGGGATATACCCTTCTAAAAGTCGCCGACATAAAAGGGGATTCTACAGGTTTTTATCAAACTCCGGATAAGATCACTAAATATCTCAAGCTGAAAAGACTGCAAAGAGAGGCGAAATTTGGCTCAGATACCATTTATTATCTTAAGAGTTCTCTTTTTGATATGCTTGAAGAGGGAGAACTCGTTGGGGTTGAAAGAACCTCCGACTGAGCGTTCCGCGCAGCGGCAAAAAAAATAGCGCCACCCCAAAAGGTAGCGCTAATGTATCTTATGGCTAGCATTGCTATTCCATTAACTGGATCTTTTGAATGCCAATTTTGTCTTGTTGACTCACTTTGACAAAGTATAAGCCAGGTGCTAAACTTGGTAGTTCCAGTTTGTGCTGGAGGACTGAGCCAGAGAGCGATGTTTGCATGACCACTCTGCCTGAGATATCAACCAGCTCAACCGTTCTGCTTCCAGGAGTCGCTTGCTCAAATATCAAAGAAGTAAAGCCGTAAACCTGATTAGGTTGGACCTTGAATAAGTTTTGGTCGACTAGCGGCTCTATGGAACTGGCGAAATTACAAGGGGTAGCATCGACACACTGAGCAAAGGCAGTACAAATGATGGTGTCATTAGTAGTTACCGAGAAAAAGCGGTCGTTGAAGTTGTTGGGATCAGCGCAAGCTTGACCTGAAATATCTTCTTTACAGCTAAAATCACCACAAGCACCGTTGGCAAAAGTGTAGAAACTGGCAAAATTGGCTGGTCTACGGACAGTAATGGTGTAAATACTATCGCCATCAGGATCTATCAATTCAAAGTCCCCTGGGATGCCAAAGCTACCGCCACCTGCGATATAAACACCACCTGCGTCAACAGGAACCCCAGACATATCAAGGTTGAAAGTAATGGCAACCGAGTCTATCCCTGAGCAAATGGTATCAGTTGTACAGAGACCAAAGCAAGTATTTACCACGGTGTCGTTGGTACTTAGCTGTATGAAGCGGTCATTAAAATTATTGGGATCTGCACAAGGCTGGCCTCCGATATTCTCTTTACAGGAGTAGTCCCCGCAATTTCCATTTAGAAAGGTGTAATGACTATTGAAGTTTTCTGGCTTCGCTATCGTAATAGAATAAATGCCATCACCATCTGGATCGGTGAGTTCGTTGTCGCCAGGGCTGCCAAAACCAGATCCTCCAGCAATGAAGACGCCACCGGGATCAACCGTTTGTGCATTCATGTTTAAGTTGAAGGTAATATCAACTGTTTGACCGTAAGTGACCATAAATAACCCTAAGGCAATAATGGTGAGTAGACTCTTTTTCATTTCTTTAAAATTGAGTAGTTGGTTAAGAATTATAGTATTAATCT
>CAZHOC010001238.1:0-2419 GCA_964534295.1 uncultured Bacteroidia bacterium
ATATTCGCCTCAGCGCCGCTGGTCAGCGTTTGGGCTTCTCCCTCGTAATGACTTAGGATTAGTGTTTGCAGTTCGTCATCGTTCATGATCGGGACGATCTTCTCGGCCAATTTATTCATATTTCTGTAGGACCCCTGCAATTTGAAGGCGGGTTCGGTTCGGTTTTCATCCGCTACCGCAGCAGAATAGATATATGCCTGGTTAACTTTGAGTATGATGTCCTGGACAGCCAGCAATTTGGTCAATACGGCAGTATACTCGTTAAGCTCGGCGGGGGTATGTGAGCCTTTTAACTCCATGGGGGTCTTTTGGCCAGATCGAATCATCTGTACGATCTGGTGGACATCTTCCATACTCTTACCTGCCAGCCTAGCCAAGATGCTATTGGAGGTAAGCGCGTTTTCCACATAGCTCATTTTAAATGCCTCTTCACTATCCCCAATGATATCCCCTAGATTGTAAATATCTGCCCGGTTGGCCAACATGTCCGGGATTTGGAAGCGTTCACCACTCTCGGTGTATGGGTTACCAGCCATCACCACACAAACGCGCTTGCCACGGAGATCGTAGGTTTTGGTTGCACCTTTCCAAACGCCCTCGATCTTTCGCTGTGCATCACACAAAGAGATGAATTTCTGCAAGAACTCTTGGTGGCAATGTTGAATATCATCTAGATAGATCATGACATTATCACCCATTTCAAGGGCGAGATTCAGTTTCTCTAATTCTTTGCCAGCGGATCGATCAGGCGCTTCGCTGGGATCGAGATTAACTACATGGTGACCTAGGGCGGGCCCATTGATCTTCATAAAAATGAGACCCAGACGGTTGGCGATGTACTCCATCAAGGTCGTTTTTCCATAACCAGGAGGGGAAAGCAACAGGAGAAGTCCCATCCGATCCGTCCGAGTTTCGGCTCCAACCGTTCCAATTTGCTTAGCCAAATTATCACCGATAATCGGGAGATAGACTTGGTCAATCAGGCGGTTACGTACAAAAGAGCTTAGTACCTTAGGTTCAAATTCCGAAAGCCTGAGGTAATCCCGATAGTGTTGGATGAGTGCTTTCTTTTTTTCTTGGAAAGACTGGTATTGAGGCAGTTGTAGGGATTTGTAATCCTTTAACTTCCGCAGGAAATTCGTATAGTTTAGGGGGTATTGCCCGGATTCAAGTACTGCATGGTCACCTTTTAAGTCGCTTAATGGTGTGGTTTGCGGGGCGTTCTGCACATGATCTTTTTCCCATTGTCCTTGCAAGACCAAGTAAGCAGCTTCCAGCATTTGATCGGTACTCGCCTCAATTTTAGTTTGCTTATCAAATGCCTTTATCCATTGTAGAGCCAATTGAAATTGCTCCATAGGATGTTGCTGTAGGGCTTGAAGGGAGGACTGAAAGTTGTCTTTTACCTTCTTCTTTCGCAAGTGATCCTGGAATTCAGCAGCAATCGTGGCAGCTTGCTGACTAACGGAAAAATGAGGATGTTGCCCCAGTTCTTCTATTAGATATTCGGCAGCATAATTAAGTGTGCTAAGAGCGCTTTCTTGCAATAGCTTCATTCGTTTGGTCTTTAGTCATATACCAAAGTAGCCGGGTAGACTACTTTTGTACATCTAAAATAGTAAAACGCCCTCCTTCACACCAATTTTTACGGTGAAAGGAGAGCGTTTCTCGACCAAACTCTATTTTGTCCTTAGCTAATCTTAGCCTTTCTTTAGGCCTCTATCAGCTAGTGTTCTCTTCAAGGTGAAACCGCTTGAACCCTGGTAATAGGATTACGGACAGCCATCTGGATATCCTCCATATGATCAAAGTACACCTCCAGGTATTCGATGATATCTGCTCGACTGTCGCAGGGTAGGTGCTTGAAGCGTCTCACCACTCTGATCATCTCTTTTTGCTTACCCTCTAGGTAAAACAAAGTACTATGCATATGCCCTAGCAATTCTTCGAATCCCAGATAGATCCGATCACGTACAAACTTCATTTGGTAGTTCGGGTTAGCTACAGCATAGGGCGCATTTACCACCCCAGTAAAGTCAAAATCATATGGAACAGCGATTACCTTTCCATTCTGGCGTAACAATTTGATATTGCGTCCATTACGGATATCCCAGTCTGAATTTCCGACAACGTATTGGTACATCGCAACTAGTTTTGCGTTCTCAGCATCAAACTCCTCAATGCTAGAGTTTAAGCACTTTTCGCACTTCACAGCCTCGATACGATCCTTCAATTGTGCTGTATCTTCGATCACAAAACCCCATTGCTTTATTTTCTTCCCACTCTTCACATCCTTGTAAGTAATCTTCAATAATTGTACACGGAAGCTATTGTCCGTCAATTCGTTGTACATCTTATAGGCCAGATACTCTCGCATGAGGAGGTCCTGAGCTTGCTGCTTGTCCTCGATACAGTGGGT
>CAZHOC010001239.1:0-2418 GCA_964534295.1 uncultured Bacteroidia bacterium
TGCTATCCTAAGAATGCCCTCAGGCGAGACTCGCATGGTACTCGTTGAGTGTATGGCAACTATTGGGGTAGTTGGTAACACCGAGCACGGCAACATGGACATCGGTAAAGCTGGTCGTAATCGTTGGTTAGGCAAGCGTCCTAGAGTTCGGGGTGTTGCAATGAACCCAGTCGATCACCCAATGGGTGGTGGTGAAGGTCGTTCCTCTGGAGGACACCCACGTAACCGTAACGGTGTTCCTGCTAAAGGCTACAAGACTCGTAATAAGAAGAAGGCTTCAAACCGCCTCATCATTAGTAAGAAGAAAAACAGGAAATAAGCATTGAATGACTGAGTGATTGGATCTCAATTCAAACATTCAGAAACTCAACCAATAATAAAACTATGGCTAGATCGCTGAAAAAAGGGCCTTTTGTTGATCCCAAGCTGGAAATGAAAGTCAGCCGGATGAACGATTCTGGGCAAAAACGCCTAATCAAGACCTGGGCCCGTCGTTCTATGATCGCACCGGATTTCGTAGGTCATACGATTGCTGTCCACAATGGCAACAAGTTCATTCCGGTATATATTTCAGAAAACATGGTTGGACACAAGCTAGGAGAATTTGCCCCTACTCGTACGTTCCGTGGCCATGGTGGTAACAAAAAGGACAAAAGAAGATAATAAGATGGCGGATACTGTAAAAATGACGCGTAAAGAGAAGATCGCGGCTGGCATCCCCAAAGAGCCTAAGCGTAAGACTACTTATGCTAATGAGCTAAAGGATCAGAAAGCTGACGAAATTCGTGTTTCGCTCAAAAATTACCGTTCCTCTGCGCGTAAAATGCGCTTGGTGGTAGATCAGATACGTGGAATGGAAGTATTTGCAGCGTTAAATACGCTCAAGCTTACCACTAAAGGAGCTGCTCCTGCTGTTGAGAGACTTCTTCGTTCTGCGATAGCAAGCCTAGAAGAGAAATTTGAAGGCGAAAGAGTTGACATTGGTACTCACTACGTAAAGATTGCGAATGTTGATGCCGCTCGAATGCTAAAGAGATTGCGCCCAGCCCCACAAGGCCGCGCCCACTTGATCCGCAAGCGTTACTGTCATGTAACTCTTGTTATAGATCAAATTCCTGAATCAGAAGATTAATTTTTAAACCAAACTACTTTGGGACAGAAGACGCATCCAATAGGACTTAGACTCGGAATCATCAAAGGTTGGGAATCCAACTGGTTTGGTGGAAAAGATTTTTCCGACAAGTTAATCGAGGACGAAAAAATTCGTGCCTACCTAAATGCTCGTATTCCACGCGGAGGTATCTCCAAGATCGTAATCGAGCGTACTCTTAAAAAGATCACCATTACTGTACATACTTCTCGTCCAGGAATTGTGATTGGTAAAGGAGGAAAAGAAGTTGATAAGCTTCGTGAAGAGATCAAAAAGATCACTAGCAAAGATGTTCAGATTAACATCTTTGAAATCAAGCGCCCTGAATTAGACGCAACATTAGTTGGTCAGCAAATCGCTCAACAGCTAGTAGGTCGTGTTTCTTTCCGTCGCGCGATGAAATCTTCGCTCGCCGCAACTATGCGTGCAGGCGCTGGTGGATGTAAGATCATGTGTTCTGGTCGTCTTGGTGGAGCTGAAATGGCTCGTACTGAGCAGTACAAAGAAGGTCGTATTCCACTCCAAACTTTGCGTGCCGATATTGACTATGCATTGGTCGTTGCCCATACTATTTATGGTACTATCGGGGTAAAAGTGTGGATCTTCAAAAAAGAAATATTCGGTAAAGTAGACTTGGCTCCAGCTGCAAAACCAGATCGCAACAAGCGCGGTGGTGGTAAGAAGAGACGCCGTTAATATCTACTGCAAAAGAAATTAGATCATGTTACAGCCGAAAAAAGTAAAATATAGAAAGGTACAGAAAGGCCGCATGAAGGGTAATGCCCAACGTGGAACTGAGATCTCTTTCGGTTCTTACGGACTTAAAGCATTGGAAAGTGATTTTATCACTGCCCGTCAGATTGAGGCTTGTCGTATTACGATCTCGCGTGCAATGAAACGTGAAGGTAATATGTGGATCCGCATCTTTCCTTATAAGTCAATCACCAAAAAGCCTGCAGAGGTAAGGATGGGTAAAGGTAAGGGCAACCCAGAACTATGGGCTGCTCCTGTTAAGCCTGGCCACTTACTATTTGAGCTTGATGGTGTACCTGAGTCAGTAGCACGCGAGGCCCTACGTCTTGCTAGCAATAAACTGCCTATCAAAACCAAATTTGTCACCAGAAGAGATCTTCAAGGATAAAGATTATGAAGGTATCAGAGATTCGGGAACTAACCACCCCTGAGCTTTACGCTCGACTCAAAGATGAGAAGGACAAGTTGTTGAAATTCCGTATGAACCACGCGGTTTCTGCAATTGAGCGCCCTTC
>CAZHOC010001240.1:0-2417 GCA_964534295.1 uncultured Bacteroidia bacterium
TTTGCTTTGTTTACGTCGTTGAGGATTCGTTCAATTTTAGTGATGTTGACAATGTGAAATCGTGAACATCTCACGAGGATATTGCTAAATGAGAGGCGTTCTTCGAGTTTGTTCAAATTAAACCCAACAGCGTACGGGAGTTTGTTCTCTTTGTGACGCTGAGCCACCGTAATTGCTGAAGTCTCCCCGCCACCGGACTGGATCCATAGGATGTCTTCCAACATAATTTGCACCTTACCTCTTCCATTTCTGATGAAGATCCGATCATCTAACGTCTCAATTCCTGAGATAGGGGCTTCAAACTCCTGATCATTTTGGAGCGTTTTTTCCGCTTTTATTAAGGCATGTTTTAACTCTGCATTGGTAAATGGCTTCGAGAGGAACGCAATAGCATAGGAGTCGACCGAATCCAATAACGTCTGCTCATCATCCAGTTGTGTTAGGTAAATGATGGGTGTTGATTGGTGCTCATTTAACGCCCTAGCCAATTGGATTCCGTTTTTCGGGCCTTTTAGTTGGATGTCAAGAACTGCGATGTTCGGAGTTTGCCCTCCAATTTTATCCATTGCTTCTTCTGCACTTGAGAAAGGTCCTAGAATATTTGTGTACCCGAACGACTCAAGTCGATCCACAAGGTCCTCGGCTAGAAGTGGTTTATCTTCCGCAATTAAGATACTTGGTTTCATGTACGCACAGTTGGAATTCTAAAATAGTAAGAAAGGCCAGCTTCACTGTTATCAATCAATAATTGTGCATCTAATTCCTGCGTCAAAACGTCAATAAGTCGTAATCCGAAGGCATTTTTGTCTACCTTTTTGCTATATCCGTTTCCGCTATCCTTGAGCAAAAGCTGGATCTCCTGGTCGACCTTTTTCAATACCACAGTGAACGTGCCTCCATTTTTGAGTGCATGTTTAGCTGCATTTAGGCAGATTTCATTGGTTATCATCGAGAGCGTCAAAGCTCTCTGGCTTTTCATACGCACATCATCCATCCGAATGTCAGTTACGGCCTTTCGGTCGAAGCCCAGGATTACATCCAGAGTGTTTTCAATGATGGACGATAGCAATGGCGACAATTCGATCTGATCTGATTCCGGTGATTGAAAAAGCTGCTGGTAAAGAAGATTGATTGCTTCCATCCGAAGTTTCTCTGAAAGGAGCGTCTCTTTAACCGCACCGTCTTTAAGACTGTTGATTTGAATGTTCATCAGACTAACCGTCTCAGATAGGGCATTCCGCGTAAAATGAAAATTCTGCTTATTTAAGGCAGCAATTTGCTGGTTTTTTTGTGTCAGGTCACCTGTCAACAGACTGAGCTTTTTTCGTTGACGATAAAATATCATAGTGAAGATGATTGTTCCTAGCAACAAGACACAGGCCAAGGCAATGAGCACGTAGGCCTGTTGCTTCTGTCTATTTGCAACGGTCGCTTGGTCCTCGGCTTGTTTTGTCTCTTCAATACTTCTCTCCAGTTCAAACCGGGCCTGAAGCTCCAGGACTTTTATCTTTTCTTCATTAAACACCGAATCCCGCATGGCACTCCATCTTTCCAAATACTGATAGGCTTCTTCATACGCGGTGATAGCCTTATGGTATTTTCCCAAAAGCTGTAGACTTTCCATCAGGATGGTGCGATTGTCTTGAGTCTTTGCGTAGGCGAAAGCTTCATCAAGAAACGGTTTTGCTTGTAAGGGTTGATCTACCGTCAAGAAATACCTTCCCAATTCATTGGACGTATTGGCCTTGTTTAACTGTTGATTAAGCTTTTTTCTAATTTCGTATGCAGCCAGAAAATAGTACTTTGATGAATCTAGAGCTGCTTTATCAAGATAAACCTTACCGAGTCCATTGAAAGAATAAGCTAGTGAAGAAGTATCTTTTAATACGCGCTTGAGCTGAATGGATTTCCGATAATGAGATATGCTGCTATCTAGATCCGCCAGATGGTAATAAGTGATGCCAAGATTCGTGTGTGCAATGGCAATCCCTTTTGAGTTCTCCATGTCTTTGTGTAGCCCGAGAGCTACTTTAAACAAAGTACTGGCTTTCTGATATCTTTCCTGATCAAGGTAAAGATTTCCGAGTGAGGTGTTGATGGAAGCGAGGTCCTTAGTGGAGTTATATTTAACCGCCAACCCCATCGCTTCTTCTAAGAATGCTATTGCTTTTACATATTGACCCTGTGCTCTTGAAAGAATTGCAAGATTTGAGTACCTATGAAAGGGATCAGATCGCTGGAATTGTTGTTTCAACGGCGCTTTCCAGTCCTGTGAAGGAGAAGTACTGGGAAGTGATTAGCGAGTCGATCAAATGCTTTCCTGACTGCCCCATCTTTCTAGCCTCCTTCGCTTCTGTCAAGAGTTCGAAGGTGACCGCTACGGCAAGGTTCGAAGAATTTGGAATTAATCGAAACCT
>CAZHOC010001241.1:0-2414 GCA_964534295.1 uncultured Bacteroidia bacterium
CTTCTAATACGGCATTATCAACTTCTTGCTGAATTTTTTGATACTGAGTGATAGTATCAACCATCTGAATTTTCATACTACGCTTGCTTTTTGACGACCCAAACTAAATAAGAGCACAAAGATATTGATTTCTAGATGTCTCTCCTATACAAAGTCAAGCGGATTAGCTAGCAATCGACACAATCTTTTGACCTTTTTTAGTCTGTTTGCTTGCCGTAAATTTGGGCGATCCTCTTTACCAAACAAAGATGGGGGATTTCTTGCGTATGAAACGTTCAATATTATTGCTTTTCTTACCTCTGCTATGGCTGCCCTCTTTGCAAGCCCAGGTAAGTCTTCAGGATTCCAGTGTATCGATGGGGCTGCTCCAAGTGAGCTATCGAGGTTTGCTAACTGGAGGAGATATGGCAGACCGCTATGGCTTCAATTCACAAATAGGCCTAGATTTTAGCTGGAAACTCGCCAATCAATTCTACGGCACGATCGGTGCTCAAGCACTTGTAAGCGATGATATCCGCGATACAGCCTTATTGCAAAATATCCTCACTGGTGGTCTGCTAGTCACCAATAATGGCCTATTATCTGACGTCCGTTTGATCCAAGCTGGCTTCGTCATTCCAGTTTCTGTGGGTCGCTTATTTACCTTACCGATATTCCCCAATCCCAATACTGGCATCTTTGTAGAAGTCGGCGGGCAATACATGCAACATTGGATCAACATCACTCCTACCGATGAAGAGGTCGCAGCTGTTTCCGGCGAATACGCCAAAGGCTATGATCGCATGACCGGAGGATTTGGTATACGCGAAGCCATTGGTTTTCGCTATATCGGCAATGGCGGCTATGTCAATTTCTCGGTGGGCCTAGAGTTTAGTCAAAACTTTACCAATGGCCTGCGCTCGATCCAATATGATACAGGTCAGCCCGGCATCCAGGGCCGTAGAGACTATCTAAGTGGTTTTTATGTGAGCTGGATTTACCCCATCCTCGAGCGTGCGCCTAACAAGGTTTATTATTATTAGTACTGCTTCGCAAAACGAGGGAATGTCCAATTTCGAATAACAAACGCCCAATGTCGAAGGGAATACCGATTAGTTCGAAATTCGTTATTCGACATTCATTATTCGAGGTTCTAGCGTTCCGCGCAGCGGTCCTACAAACCCAAAGAATCCATCTTCGCTACCTCATACTGGCTATCCTCTGGCGGGTATCGCAGCACATCATCAAAGCGGCCGCTTTCGCGCCCCAAGGCCCATATCAAGCTTTCTCCGGCTGGAATCAGACCCGGTCGCTCATCAAAAATACTATCCGCATAGGCTTCTTGGGCATCGACTAAACGCCAGCCACGGTCTCGAAACATATTGATCAGATCCGGTAAAAAGAGCGCAGAGGTCAAATTGTGATGGAGCAAAAGCGTATGCGGAATGTGGCGACCGTTGAGGGATTTGGACACCCCTTCGTAAAACTGAGCCCGCTCCCACAAATGATCCAAATAGTACTGACGATAGGGTTCTATGTCTGCATCGGGATCCTCTTTCAAACGCTTGATCATGCGGCTGTTGACATACCAGTCTGAAGCATCTATCGTCACATAGCCCATATCATAGCCCAGCGAATCGCAAAAAGCGCGAAATCCATTTACCTTCTCGGGCGTATTGCCACCTTTGAGATAAGGAAAGCGAAAAAGCTTGCTATAATTTTTATAATCCCTGATCAGCTCATCCGTATCAAGTAGCTCCTCTTTGAAATCCGCCAAGCTCACTTTTTCATTATTGAAATTGGGATGCGTAAAAGTATGATTGGCGATCATATGCCCTCTTTTGTCCCAACTGCTCAGCAAAAACTTCCCCTTGGGGTCTAGTTTATTTGAACCCATCACAAAAAAGGCTGCCTTCAAATCAGCGGAGTCTAAGGCTTGCAAAATCATCTCATTCCACTCCCTAAAACGATAGTCTAGCAAATCCCGTGTAATCCCATCATCAAAGGTCAAACAGAGGGTGGGCTGTTCCTCAGGAAGCTCGCGTGCAAGCTGCTGGACCTGAGATTTGGTCCCACAACTCCAGCTCCATAATAAAAGCAGACAAAAAGCGAGGAGTGAAAAAGGCTTATTCATGCTTATTCTTTAATATTGTGGACAGATCAATTATTCGCTCTAATCTACGCATCATCAAACGCCTTTATCAAATCGGAATCTGGGCCTATGGCCTTGCTTTAACCCTGGCGGCACCATTTCATGCCAAGGCCCGCCAGTGGGTGGCAGGTCGTAGGGATTGGCATAGCGTTCTGCGCCAGCAGCTCTCCGACCAAAAAGGGCCTTGGATATGGTTCCACTGCGCTTCTTTGGGCGAATTTGAGCAGGGGCGCAATCTCTTGGAGCGCATCAAAGGAGATCATCCTGAGTACCAAATTCTCTT
>CAZHOC010001242.1:0-2410 GCA_964534295.1 uncultured Bacteroidia bacterium
GGAAAAATTAAAATTTCGAAATAAGTAAAACTAATTGTGCACTATTTATTCATGAATAGTTTACTATTTATAGCAAACGCCCCAGTATTTTTTACAATACTGGGGCGTTTATTTGATAGACTTATTAACTGATTAGAAGCACCATTCTCCTTTTTCGGACAAGCGTTCGGCGATGAGCCGTCTCTCTGCCTTACGGTTAAGTGGACTGATCTTGGTATACCGTTTCAATCCCATCAATAAGAAGGAAATCTCATCCTCGGAGGCGAAGCCATATATGATTTCTTCACCTGCGTTACGAACGACGCTTACAGAATCGTGAGCCAAAAGCTGAGTCAAACGAATTTGATCTGTACAAGCCTCTTCTCCTTTTTGAGAGATCAACTTCTCTGTTTTGAGGATCGCTGACTCTAAAATGTAAATCTGTGCGAGGATATCAGCGGCATTAATGAGGATCTCTTGTTCTTCTTTGAGCTTCATCATGAGCTTCTGTACTGCCGAGCCTGCTAATAATAGAAATGTCTTCTTCAAGCCAGCTAATAACCATTTAGCTTCTGCAAGCGGTTCCTCGTAGGGATTTTCCTGTTCAGGAAGGCTTGTCAGTTCCCCCATTACCTTTTGGACCGCAGCTAGCAAATCTAACTGACCTCCCATTGCTTTTTTGAGGAGCATATCAATGCTGAGCATGCGGTTGATTTCATTGGTGCCTTCAAAGATGCGGCTGATGCGAGCATCTCGATACATTTTTTCAATCTTAGTATCTGCTGAAAAGCCCATGCCGCCATGAATTTGTACGCCTTCATCTACTGCTAGGGCTTCCGTTTCTGAACCATAAACTTTAAGGATGGCACATTCAATGGCATAGGCTTCTACGCAAGCTGATTTTGCGATGCTAGGGTCTAAGCCTGCGACAATCATCTCATCATAGCCTTGGTCAATGGCAGCTCCGGTACGATAAAGAGCGGCATCAAGCCCGTAAGTACGAGTGGCGATTTTAGCGAGCTTTTCTTTGATGGCACCAAAGCTTGCGATAGGCGTACCAAATTGTTTACGCTCATTCGCGTAACGACTAGCCAAGCCCAAGGCCCGTTTGCTAGAACCTAGGCAGGAGGCTGATAACTTGATCCGTCCGGTATTGAGAACGTTAAGGGCGATCTTGAAGCCACCTTGGCGTTCGCCTAAAAGATTATCGACTGGTACAGGCACCTCATTGAAAAATACCTGACGCGTAGAGGAGCCTTTGATGCCCATCTTCTTTTCCTCTTCTCCTAGGGTTACTCCTCCAAAGGCCTTTTCTACAATAAAGGCAGACAAGTTTTTATCACCCTCTATCTTAGCGAAAACAATAAATAAGTCCGCAAAACCTGAATTGGTGATCCACATCTTCTGACCGTTAAGGATATAATGCGTTCCTGCCTCATTCAGTTTGGCGGTAGTTTTGCCAGAGTTTGCATCAGAACCCGCATCAGGTTCTGTAAGGCAGTAACAGCTCTTCAACTCTCCAGTGATCATTTGGGGAAGATATTGCTGCTTCTGAGCTTCATTGCCATATAATAGGATAGGCGCAATGCCAATACTGGTCTGCACCCCAATGGTAAGGGCAAATGAATGCGCTCCGCTCATGGTTTCGCTATTGCTCAAAGCAGTAACAAAATCCATTTCTATCCCACCATAAGATTCTGGTACACCAATACCCAGCATGCCTAGCTCTCCGGTCTTTTCTAATAGTCGGGGGGCTAGGCTTAGATCTTTTTGGGAATCTAAAAGCTCTGAAACGGGATCAATTTCCTGTTCGATGAAATCGAGGATACTTTCCCTAATCATGCGCTGTTCCTCGCTTAGGAATTCTGAGATGAAAATGCTTTGGGGATCTGTATCCTTGATGATAAAGGTTCCACCGGTAATATTCTTGGGGGCTTTGGTGTTAGTTGCCATTGATTTTATTTAGTAAGTATTTAGGCCTTTGTGCCTAAAGCAAATATAGCAACATATTTTTAATTTCTAGGCCTATGTGCCTAAAATTATTTCTGAGACATATTTTTCTCATTCTGAGAACGTTTCTTATCAATATTAGAAAATTGAGGAATTGGCCTATTTGATAAATCACTGTTTGTGAGGCGTTTAGCGTTTTTTGGCACAATGGGAATAGCCTTTGCCTATAGGTAAGTGTAAGTGATTAAGCAGCTTTAGCTGAATTAAAGTTCACTGACAAGCTTAAAGCCTACATCAAAATTGAAAGGATAAAATTATCTCTATAAAGACTTTTTAAAGGTTAGGAAGTATCGTATTTGCCTTAATGTGGGGGCCCGTGTCTGTAAGGAACGGGTCCTATTTTTTTGTCTTCGACATTTGCTTCCTTCTCCGACGATTTCCAACCCAGGAGTCTCTCAAGGCCAGATTTTCAAATTGATAA
>CAZHOC010001243.1:0-2409 GCA_964534295.1 uncultured Bacteroidia bacterium
AGCAATGGACTGAAAATCCATGTGTCCCCAGTTCGATTCTGGGAGGCACCACAAACAAAGAAAAAAGTGCTTTCCGTAACAGGAAAGCACTTTTTTTATGCTTGAAAGCCCAATGAGATTCTTTACTGAATCACTATTCGCTCCCAAAGGCTGCCTTTGTTCGTGTGGATTTCGAGGAAATAAATTCCAGGGCTGAGTGCCTCCAATTCGAGCTGATATTGATTGGGCGATCCTGCGATAGAGCTTTTGTACACGACTCTAGCTGTTTGATCAATAAGGCTGAGTCCTGTAAGCGAAGCGTCTCGGCTTTCAATCTGTAAGAGCTCGCCTTTAGAGAGTGGGTTGGGATATAGTCGGATAGTATTTTTATCAGGGCTTTCAATGGCGGTATTAGTGCTGTCTACCAAAACGCCAGTACTCCCTCCTCGACCGACTGTCGGAATCTCAGTATTGGTATTGTCGATAGCATAAGTTTGCTCAACGGTCAGGACAAAAGGAATTTCTCTTTTGGAGATGTCGTCATCCATGACGATGATCACCGAGCCAATTTTGCCGTATCCAGTCCGATTCATCTGATCGGTCCGCACAAAGCCAATATCCACCTGCCCTTCATCAAAAAGATCCTTGGATAAGCTCATCATGTCGTCATTTTTTTTGCCCAGCCAAGAGCTGTCAGTATTAAAGACTATGCTATTGGGTTCGACTAAGCTGGTGTCATAATGGATGCTGAAATGCAAGCCATAGATATCAATCGCATTGGTATCTACAGTACCCAATACTATATCAAGTTCTAGTGTATCACTGGGATTGGCAGTGGGGGGAAAGCCCTGGACACTAATAGGCAAACCCCCGGAAGCAGTCTTAGAGGCAGTGTGGGTGAGCCCATAGTTTTGCCAAATTGCCAAAGAGTCTCCTAGACCAACTAAGCCACTGCCGTCAGTATCCACGTGCATATTATTGACTCCGCTAGTGGAGTCTGCCCAAGGATTAGCGGTCTGAGAGACCCAATCCAAGGTCGCCCCCGGCCGCATCGGCCCCAAGGAATTAAAGGCAAGGCCTAGGTAGAGCAAGTCTTGCATATTGGCGATCTGATCAAAGTTGGCATCACCCGGAAATACCACATGCGCCGGCTGATAACTAAAGCTCTGTTCTGGCGCAAAGCTGGAGCCTTCATAGTCCGCCCCAATTGTTTGCACGCTCCAATAATAGGTGCCAGTATCAAGTCCCGCAATAATATAAGAGTGATTGATCCCTGCATTGCCGAGGCGATAAACCCGTCTTTGACCAGTATTGGGATTAGCCATAGGGTCTAAGATATCTGTGCCACCAGGAGTAGTACCAATGCGTAGGTTATGACTCAGACCAAGTGCTTCTCCTGGGTTTAGGTCCCAGCTTAGCTGAACGTTAAAGTTGCTATCAATTTGGTAGGCTAAGTTTTGGGGTGGATTGGGGCTTTGTAAAGGACCATTGAGATTGTTTTGGTACATGCTCATATAAGGCACACCATTGGCATCATTGCCGGTGGCGATAATGTCTAGGCGTTGATCGCCATTGAAATCTACCCAAACTACACTGCCCGAGTCAATGCCTGCAATCGGCCCTGCATTGGCGCTATCAATGAGGATTGTATCCACATTGAAGAGGATTTTGGCAAGTAGTTGGCCGTTTTCGGCTTTGCCGAACGCAAAACAGTCAGCGGTGCCATCATCATTGATATCGCCCCATTGAGCGTCTCCTCCGCTAATGCTGAAATTGAAGAGATTAGGCGTGTATTCAGGGTAGCCTGCAGCATTAATACTGTCCATTATATATAGGCCTGATACTACCCCTGTATCTCCTTGTTGGTATTCTATACCGGTGGCGATATGATCGAGATCTTGATCATTGTCATAATCGTACCAACTAATGCTACTATTCACCACTGCTGCTCCTTGCCAACCGCCAGAGCCTAATGTCCCAATCATATGACCGCCCTCAAATAACTCACATAAGAACTCCGATTGGAAGCCAGATATAAGCGCTCCAGTCCTGATGATATCCATATCATCATCTTGGTCGAAGTCTAGCCAGCTCAGGCTACCATGAGGAGAGGGATTGACAGTCCACTTACGACGAGAGGAAAAATGACCGGTACCATCATTCATATAACTTTTTACAATACCGTCTGCACCATTACTGAGGGGTACTTGTCTCTTACCCATCACCATGATATCTGGAAAACCATCACCGTCTCTATCTCCAAATTTTGCTTCTCCATTGCCTACTCCCACCAAGCTGTCTCCATTGGGGATTAAGCTACCATTACCGTCATTGAGATAGACAATGGTATGATAAATACCCATACTGTCTTCGCCAGTACTCAAAAGATCTACCATTACCGTCATTGAGATAGACAATGGTATGATAAAT
>CAZHOC010001244.1:0-418 GCA_964534295.1 uncultured Bacteroidia bacterium
AGTAATTGAGGAAGGTTTTTGTCTCCATCATTAAAGCCAAATACGATGTCTGGGCGCGTACCATATGCAGTAATAAGCTGCAATACGTCTAGCTCATTTATAGGCTTCTTGAGTACTGAAATAGCCTTTTCAGGATCATCCTGAATGTCGCTGTACTTCGCTAAGGCTAATTCGATTTGATCGGCCCAATCCTGGTACTGGTTAATGGGAAAGCTGAGGCGCATCCCGACTTCTTCCAAGGTCTTTTGCCGGTCTAAGCGGGCTTTTTCATCTGCTTTTGAAAACCACTTTTTCACCACCGAGATCAAGACCACGATGATGATGAGGAATCCAAGGCTAATGGCGATATGGAAGTAAATCCGGCTCATTGTCCACAGCTACAAGTTTTCTTTGGGGTGCGGATCTGGTTGATGATGAC
>CAZHOC010001244.1:428-2402 GCA_964534295.1 uncultured Bacteroidia bacterium
GAAATCACCGATACAGCCACACCGATAAGGATATATTTGATCATGGTCTTAGCTTAGAAATTCACCTCTAGCCACCTGAGAGGCTTTGTAGTATCCATTCTGAGCAACAAAATCCTGAAACTCTCCTATCATTTGCGATCGGAAAATCCAGGTACGCGGCATAATATCGAGGCCTTTTAGCCAAGCTTCTGCGGTATCGGTTAAGGCTTCATGTTCGTTGTAATCGGCTGGGTTCAAGTCCTGACCGATGACAGTTCTAAATCCGTTTCGATTGAACTGAGGATCAGAACTACTCCACTTGGATTTATCGTATGGTCCCCACTGAGCGCGGATCGTTGGGAAAGGATCTACTTCATATGGAGACTTCCTTTCTCAATCCGTACCAAATGAGAACGACCAATAGAAAGACCAGGAGGGAACCAATCAGTATTTTGCCTAACTGTTTCATGGTCTATGAGTTGCGCATGAACATGGCCACGATAAGGCCAATAAGCAGCAAAGCAGCGCCCCCTAAGATGTAGGGACCGTAGTTGGTTTGTGGCGTTGGGGGTGGAGTAGTAGGTACATTTGCTGGGGTATTACCTCGCCAAGCACCTATTAGACTTCCTAGGACAGCGCCACCGGATTCAAGGAACTGTAACCAATCATCGGAATCCCATCCGCTAGTATCTACCGGAGGATTCGCCTGATCGTCTATCAGTTCATTGGGGCCGAAATATCTGAGTTTAGAAGACATTTGCGTTTTTTCGAGGATAAGGCGCGCCCTTTCTTGAATATCAGGCCTTGCCATATCGAGGTTTTCTGTGATTGCTAGATAGGCGTCTTCAGGATCTCCCCCTTGAGCGATAAAGGACTGATAACCGACTGCATCTGCGCCGATCTCGGATTCGATATCTAATTCGCAGTGCGCTCTTTCATGCTCAATGATGAAGTCTTTTTGCCCCCTGGGAATCCAGGGCCATTTCAAGGCATCTACATAGACCTGGTTGCATCTTCCCACCTCAATGGCAGCAGGACTACCAAGGCCCAAAACGGGTCGAATAATCATAGTGAGAAAATGGCCGCTCCCGAAAGAGCGGCTTTATTTTACAAGGTCTTATCCGAGAGAGTTGACTGAGTTATTACGGATGTAATTAGCCAAATGACGGTTTTTGTCATATGCACCACCAATCCAGAAGGTCAAAAGCACTTCAGTTTCTGGCTCGATGCTATAATACAATACCGTATCATCATCCAATTGATAAGCAATATCAGATTGAACCGTCATCAAGTCGAAGTTACTCGCGTCATAATAGACGAAAGGGCTGATCTGGTCATTGATATAGTCATCAAAAAGATCGTCGCGCTGAAGGCGTAGCGGGTGCATTTGCTGGGCCTTAGTGTCGTAAGAAAAGCGGGTAGCATTGATAGCAAGCCCCTTTTCATTGATCCACCGAAGGATACGGTCCCAGGAATTGGTCGTACCACGAATGCCAAAGCTTGCAGCCACAGTAACACTAGCGGTTGCACTATCATCATTGACATAATCGGCAGTACCTTCAGCAATAAGCTGGGCAGCGATTTCCGTTTCGCTAGATCGAGAACCAGCAGAAAGAACCAAGTCAGCTCTTACCGCCGAGTTATTAACCAACTTGAGCACAACTGCATTTTGGTGCAAAGGCGTTTCGGTGTTGTGGAAGGAACGGCGACCGGTTTGGATTAGCTTTGCAGCGCCAGCAGATTCGGCGAGATTGCGAATACCATCAACGGCTTCAGGAGCAGTTGTAAGGGCAGCACCATCCATCCGGCGAACCCGACGGCGGCTACGCTTACCTGCTTTTTTTGCGTTGAGCGCAATCATGTTTTGGGTAAAGAAGGGATTGAAGTTTTTCATTTGGCTAAATTTTTAATGAAACGCCAAAAGCCGCTTACGCAGCTTCAATGACCTCCTGTGATTTCTTTGCTTTCGCGGATTGTACTGCGTACATAATACCA
>CAZHOC010001245.1:0-2402 GCA_964534295.1 uncultured Bacteroidia bacterium
TAATATCAATACTACCACCCGTTATCGCTGGAATGGTAAAAAACTGGTCAAAATCTAATCATGCTCAAGCATGTCCAATACAGAAGGATTTACTTCCCTTCAAAATTGGACATTCAGGATCTACATTCATCATTCTTCCTTCTCCGCTGCGCGGAACGCTCAGTCGAAATTACTTAGGCGCAACACTCAAGACCCCAAACTCATCAGACAAGATTACTTTTTGGTCCAATAGATAGCGCAGCACCTTTTCACGTTGGGCCGGACTGCCCACCCTACACTCAGCCAAAACGTCTCGATAGCGGGGCGTTTTGGCTTGTATGAAAGCTACAACTGCCTTCTTGATTGACTCGAATTCACTATCAGCCACCTTGGATTTGAAGCGTCCAATGCACACATCACAACGTCCGCATGGCTCGCTTGCTTTCTCACCAAAGTACTGCTGGATCATGAGTTGTCGACACATGCTTTTGTTTTCGACATAGCGCAGCATCTCCTTGAGTCTTTGATCGTTTTGCTTGCGCAAGAAGATATATTTATCCCAATTGAGGAGCTTTTTGCTCAAGCGTTGGCGAGGCTTCAAAAAGCGGATACTAGGCTCCTGCGATGGCGCTTGATAATGAATCAAACCGTGCTGATCCAAGCGCTCCAATTGAGCGTAGAGATCCAGAGGTGGGAGATCTAACTTACGCGCCCATGGCTCAGGGAAAAAACGCATATCATTGGTGTATACCTCGCCTCCCAGCGTCCGCAAAATGAAGTCGATCAAATCCGCCATCATTGGATGCTGCTGCTTGTAGATCAGCAAATCTTGGGGTCGAGCCACCATTTGTAGATAAGCAAAATCATCACTGTCTGCACTAAAGTGCAGCAAGCCTTCATTCTCCAATACCCTGATCGAATTGTACAATGGGATTGCCTGTTCGCCGATGGCGTTGCATACCTCAGAGATATGAAAAGGATGAGACTCCCCTACCGCTCCTTCTCTTGGCACCTGAAAATGATTGCAGAGCGATTCATAGTGCCGGGTCAATTGTTCCCAGGATGGGTATTTCTCTGCATTCCAAACTTGCAGTTGATTGACGTCTGCGGGATTGGCAAAAGCGATTGCCAAAGCCGTTTCTCCATCGCGGCCACCCCTCCCCGCTTCTTGATAATAGCTCTCCAGATCAAAGGGCAGATTGTGATGCACCACAAAGCGAACGTTGGGTTTATCGATTCCCATCCCAAAGGCATTGGTAGCCACAATCACTCGAGTACGGTCTTCGAGCCAATCTTGTTGAATTTTATTCCGCTCAGAAGTCTTTAAGCCGCCATGATAGGCGGTAGCAGCAATATCATGCTCTCTCAGGAATTGGGCCAGCTGGGTAGTGAGCTTGCGCGTACGCGCGTAGATAATGCCTGTACCTAGGGTTCGTTGGCAGATTTTGAGGATCCGTGCCGGAACGTTTTCCTCTTCTATCATGAAGTAGCGCAGGTTCGAGCGTCTAAAGCTTTTTCGAAAAACCTCAGCGCCCTTCATTTGCAGCTTATCCAAGATATCCGCTTGTACCTCTGGAGTGGCAGAGGCAGTCAAAGCAATAATGGGCAGCTCGGGTAAGCGTTCGCGGATAGCGGAAATTTCTAAATAGGAAGGACGAAAGTCATAGCCCCACTGCGAAATACAATGCGCTTCATCCACGGCTAATAATTTGACCGGCATCTTGGGCAGGCGCATTTTGAACATCTCAGTTTGAATGCGCTCTGGAGCCAGGTACAAAAAGCGATAAACCCCATCCATGGCGCCTTGTAAGCGGCTATCAATTTGATGGTAGGCAAGGCTACTGTTGATGTAAGTGGCGGCAATACCTCGGCGATTGAGACTCTCTACTTGATCCTTCATCAACGCAATCAGAGGCGAGACTACTAGTGTTAAGCCTTCTTGCGCCATACCCGGCACCTGAAAACAAATGGATTTCCCGCCACCTGTTGGGAGCAAGGCCAAGGTGTCTTTGCCGTCTAAAACATGGCGAATGATCTCTTCTTGCAGCGGCCGAAAGTCCGGATATCCCCAATACTGCTGTAATACTTCTTTCGGCTGACGCATAGCCCCAAATTAAGCATAAAAAGCTTAATCAATATGCTATGAGGGCTGCCTTTTAGCACTTTTCTCGCTGCGCGGAACGCTCAGTTTAATCGGTATTTTCTACTCAAATAGAATGTAATCAATCTCCAGCTCGAAGGGCTTGGCTACCTTATCATGATTGATAAAACCAATCCGGATAATGCGGGACAAATCAGCAGGAGATAAGCGTTCCCCGGAGGGGCGCCCTAACTGATATTGCTTAAAGTCTGTAAGCTTGACCTTGATAGTCTGCCAATCATCCCCCTCACTATTGAGTACGGTCTTATAATAGGGCTGATAG
>CAZHOC010001246.1:0-2399 GCA_964534295.1 uncultured Bacteroidia bacterium
TGACCAGCGTCATCAATTTAGCTGGGTCAATATGTTGGAGATGGGACGCTGGGACGCTTCACTTAACTGGACGTTCGCCACAGGCAGACCCTTTACGGAAGCAGTTGATCTATTAGCAGCCCGTCCCGAGCCGGATCAAATCATCTACAGTCTAGGCTTTGGCCCACTCAATGGCAGCCGCATGCCGGCCTATCATAGACTAGATGCAAACTTGAGCTATCGTTATCAAATTTTTAATGGAAAATTGGGAGGGAAAGCTGGCGTAGCGGTGTTTAATCTATACAACCGGCAAAACCTTCAGAATATTGAATACAGAGTCCGCTTACCGCTTTCTAAAGCTGACGAAGCTAGCATACTTCGTGTGGAAAAGAACCTATTGGGCTTTACTCCAAATGTCTTTTTCCAACTCGAATTTTAACGCCCACCTCATTCGCTATAAACCTTACTGTACTGCTTAATTTGAATATGAAACTGTGCGCTAAATGTGTATGGCAGTGGCTGGTAAGTATAGCCCTTTGTGTAGGATGGCTGATTCTACCCACCGCTTCTATGGGGCAGGGGGAATTGCGTTTTGCGAAGCAAGAATTGCAAGGCTCAGTGATAAGCGTTCTGCGAAGCGGTAAACAAACGATACTCCTCCCCCTACCCGACGGTAGCAGGACTCAATTTGCATTAAGACCGGAAGCCATAATGGAAGATGCTTTGGCTTCTACTTATCCAGACATTAAGGCCTGGTCCGGTAAATCTGCCAATGGCTGGGAAGTATATCTCGATCACGATGCTGAGCGCTTACAGGCCCTGCTCCGCAAAAATGGGGATACTTGGTATCTCGATCCTGAAGGTGAGAGTTATCGATTGGCGCAGCACACAAGCCCTGAACTGGAAGCAGCAAGTTGCCTAGCAGACGAAAAAGATCATGCCCTACCGCCTTTTCCCCCTGCGCCTACGGCAGAGAAAAATGGTTTAGCGAAGCATTATGTATTCCGATGCGCGATTGGGGCAACGGCGGAGTATACAGCCTTTCATGGCGGTACTACAGCCTTGGCAATGGCAGAGATTGTCAGCGTGCTGAATAGAGTTAATGCGGTTTTTCGCAGAGATGTGGCGATCTCGTTTCAATTAGTCGCCAACAATGATCAGATTGTCTTTACTGATCCGAATTATGATCCTTATACAAGTGGTGATCTCAATAGTTTGATTCAGGAAAATCAAACGGTTTTGGATGCTGTCATAGGCGATGCAAACTACGATGTCGGAATTGTATTTGATCGAGTGACAAATCCGGGTGGAGCGATTGCCTATTATAATTCGGTTTGCCAAAGTGGCTTTAAGGGGCAAGCGGCCATTGCCGTTACCAATCCTATAGGAGACAAATTTGCCATTGACTTTGTGGCCCATGAATTTGGTCATTTTTTTGGTGCTTATCATACCCATAACAATCCCTGTTATCGCTACGCTCCGACGGCTTATGAACCTAGAAGCGGTTCTACGATCATGGCTTATGCGGGGGTGTGTTCACCTAGCCTGCAGCCCAATAGCGATCCCTACTTTCACGCCGCTAGCATTGATCAAATCAGACAAACAGTAAATAGCGGTATGCTTTGTGGGCAAGTCAATGCGGTGAGCAATCAAGCTCCCATTGTCATTGTCAATCAACCGGTAGATTATTTGCCGATAGGGACTCCCTTCGCCTTGGAAGGTTATGCGATTGATGCCGAGGGAGATAGTGTATCCTATAATTGGGAGCAATGGGATCTGGGTAATCCGGGACAAACCAATGAATATTCAGCCTACGGACCAATTGTTCGTTCTCGTCCTTCCCAAGCTCATGGAAAACGGATCATCCCGCATCTGCCGGATTTGTTAGCAGGGAATCAAACCAATCAAGAATTCTTGCCCATGGTGAGTCGCAATATGCGATTTCGTCTGACGGCCTTAGATCATCATGCTAGCGCGACTCAAATGGGGCGCAGCTTTGTTAATTTGAAAATTACTAGCCAAGCGGGGCCTTTTGAGATGATTGAGCCTACTCAAAATGCTGATTGGCCGATAGGTAGTATGCAATGGGTGAATTGGGATGTCGCCAAGACTGACCTTGCTCCCGTCAATTGCAATAAGGTGGACATTTGGCTTTCGACGGATGGCGGTAATCGTTTTAATACGCTGCTTGCTTCTAATGTCTCTAATAATGGGACTCACCCGGTGATGGTTCCTGATTTGCCGACGCAATCGGCCCGTATTAAGGTGAGTGCCTCAAATAATATCTTCTTCGCGATTAGCGAATCTGACTTCAGCATCAGCAGCGTGAGTCAGCCAGACTATTATTTGTTCAATGTCGGCGCTATGCAAGAGGTCTGCCAAGGAGATTCCATCGACTTTCGCTTATGGGTAGGAAGCCT
>CAZHOC010001247.1:0-2397 GCA_964534295.1 uncultured Bacteroidia bacterium
TAAACCAAATTGAGTAGCACGATAAGGAGGATCGCTACGGGTATGTCGGTGTTCCAGTGGTTATCCCAATAGGTAGATTGAAAAATGATTTTGATATAGATAAAAGTCAGGATTTCTCCTATAGAAACGGAGAGCAAAATACATGCAAAAATCTGTACTAGAACCCTTTTACTGAAGCCCTTTTCATAGGGCATTTTACGATCCATGTAGATAATTACTGCCCGTGCTATGTGCCACATTACAAAGGCATTGAAGGTGTTGAAGAGGAAGTTGATATAGAAGTAATCACGGCTCACATAGTCCTTGATCGTTTCCCAATCTAGGCCTATCAGCTGGACAAAAAGCGCTAGGCTAGGAATTGCAATAATTCGCAACCAACGATCTGGATAGGAAAGGGGGCTAGCTGACATCTAATTACAAATGGGAAACTTCCTCTGGACACAAATCAAGACAATTGGAGGCAGATTCCGAAATTTATATATCCATCTGTGCCTTTTCCGTATGTTTTGTAAACAGACTTTATGAGAAATTGGTCTAAAGATCAATCCAATAAACATTTACAAATACTGAAGTCATGGACAGGAAAAAATTTCTCAGAAATTCACTACTCGGGCTCGGAGGTATTGCTGCAGGAAACTCAACCCTCAAAGCCAATACCACTGAAAAAAAAGACTCAACCTATGACAAGTTGATGAAACAAGTTGGGTTTAACCATCTTCCCAATCAAGAAGTGAGCACTATGAAATCAGTTTTGCATAAAGCAAGCAGCAGAGGACATGCCAATCATGGCTGGCTAGATACCCATCATACCTTCTCTTTTGCAAACTACTACAACCCTCAGCGGATGAACTTTGGCGTTTTACGCGTGCTAAACGATGACGTAGTCCAAGGAGGCAGAGGTTTTGGTCGCCATCCGCATGACAATATGGAAATCATTTCCATCCCTTTGCAAGGTGATCTAGAGCACCAGGACAGCATGGGCAATACGGCTATCATTAAGCAAGGAGATGTTCAAGTTATGAGCGCAGGTACGGGCGTTTATCATAGCGAATTCAATAAAAACAAAAACGCGGAAGTGCGCTTCCTACAAATCTGGATGTTTCCTAATAAGAAAAACGTTCAGCCCCGCTACGATCAAATCACTCTTGATACAGCTAAAAGCAAGAATCGTTTCCAGCAAATCTTATCCCCAAACCAAAATGATGAAGGCGTATGGGTTCATCAAAATGCATGGTTTAGCATAGGTGATTTTACTAAGGATTGTGAAGAGCGATATCAACTAAAAAGTAGCAAAAACGGTATCTACGCATTCGTACTAGAAGGTTCTGTAAATATCGAAGGCCAAGAATTGGCAAAGAGAGATGGCTTTGGGGTTTGGGATACCAACGAGATTACCGTCAAAGCGACATCAGATGCCAAAATCCTTTTGATGGATGTGCCTATGCAATTAGGCTAAGGTCCAATATTGATCTCGAGCCCGCATTCGCCTGAAATTGTGTAACTTCTGTTCTACTTCAAGAATAGGACTACAATGGCGACTAAAACTCACTACCGTACTTGCAATCTCTGTGAAGCGATGTGCGGGCTCGAAATCAAATTGGAAGATGAACAAATCGTATCTATCCAAGGCGATAAAAATGATCCCTTATCGAGAGGACATATCTGTCCCAAGGCCGTAGCGCTGCAAGACCTACATAGTGATCCTGATCGCCTCAAGCGTCCTATGAAAAGAGTAGGGGAGCAATGGGAAGAAATCAGTTGGGAGCAGGCCTTCCAGCTATTTGGAGAACGAATCAAGGCGGTGCAAAAAGAGCATGGTCCAAATAGCGTAGCAGTTTATCAGGGCAATCCTTCGGTCCACAATTTGGGTACCATGCTTTACTCGCGAGACATGGTGAGGGCCTTGAAAACTAAAAATCGCTTTTCCGCTACCTCGGTAGATCAATTACCTCACCATCTGGCAGCATTAGAGATGTACGGGCATATGAATTTATTGCCCGTGCCTGATCTCGATCGCACCAATTATTTGCTGGTCTTGGGGGGGAATCCTTTAGTGTCGAACGGGAGCATGATGACTGCACCAGACGTGGCCAAGCGCTTACAAGCGATTCAAGACAGAGGAGGCAAGGTAGTGGTCATCGATCCCATCAAGACCCGGACGGCAAAGAAAGCCAGTGAGCATCATTTTATTCGCCCGGGCACCGATGTGGCCTTACTGTTAGCGATTGCGAGTACCCTATATTCAAGTGACAAGCTTAAGCCTGGCCGTTTGGCAGAGTTTACGGAGGGTTTGGACGCCCTTGGCGAACGCTTAACTCCTTACACTCCAGAGTGGGCGGAGAAAATCTGTGGTATATCTGCTGCGAGTATTCGTCAAATCGCTAACGACTTAGCGGA
>CAZHOC010001248.1:0-2388 GCA_964534295.1 uncultured Bacteroidia bacterium
TATCGCTTTTACAATTCTTTCAAAGAACGAGCATATTTTTTTGAACACTATTGATGCAGAATGTCGAATTTCCAATTTCGAGGGGGTGTCAATCCCTAAATAGCGTTGACTTCTTTTGCGTTTACCAAAGACAATCCAAATTTTAATTTTGAGCGAGGCCTGATAGGGATGACGAGAAATCTCAGCTCGAAATATTGTAATTCTTCTTGAAATCAAGGGGATTTCTCGTCTTCCCGCTTCTCGGGACTCATTCGAAATGAATCGTCCGACGGACGGTCGTTGCGACAAGCGTTCCGCGCAGCGGTAAATAAAAAAAGAGAATGTATCAGGCTAAGCCCTCAACATTCTCCTTGTATTATTAACAGCCTAAAAGCCTTAGGCGAGTGCTTCTTTTACGCGAGCCGCAGCATCAGCCAAAGTGATAGCTGAAGTTACCTTGAGGCCAGACTCGTCGATGATTTTAGCGCCGAGCTCCGCATTAGTTCCTTGTAGACGAACGATAATTGGAACCGGTACTTCACCGATGTTTTTGTATGCTTCAACTACCCCGTTGGCAACGCGATCACAACGTACGATACCACCGAAGATATTAACGAGGATAGCTTTTACGTTAGGGTCTTTGAGGATGATGCGGAAACCTTTTTCTACAGTCTCTGCGCTAGCGCCACCACCTACATCAAGGAAGTTGGCAGGCTCACCACCCGAAAGCTTGATCATATCCATAGTCGCCATAGCAAGACCAGCACCATTCACCATACAACCTACATTTCCATCCAATTTGATGTAGTTGAGGTGAAATTCAGAAGCTTCTACTTCCAAAGGATCTTCTTCGTGGATGTCGCGTAGCTCAGCGAAATCTTTATGGCGGTACATTGCATTACCGTCGATGCTCATTTTACAGTCAACCGCGATCACTTTCTCGTCAGAGGTAGAAAGCATAGGGTTGATCTCCAACATCTCAGCGTCAGTCTTGACGTAAGCGTTGTAGAGCTTGGCGATAAACTTGGTAGCGTTTTTAAATGCCAAACCGCTGAAGCCCATTTTGTAGGCGATCTTACGGATTTGGAAGCTTTGTAGACCGACCGATGGATCGATGCGCTCAGAGATGATCGCATCTGGATTAGATTCGGCTACTTCTTCGATATCCATCCCTCCTTCTGCAGAAGCGATGATCACATCCTGACCTAGAGTGATAGACAGATAGTATTCTTTAGGGTCATGCTCACCAGGATAAAATACATCCTGAGCGATCAAGACTTTGCGAACGAGCTTTCCTTCGGGACCGGTTTGGTGAGTAACCAAAGTCATACCGAGGATTGAATCGGCGACTTCTTTTACCTGATCCAAAGACTTAGCGAGTTTGACACCGCCTCCTTTGCCTCGACCACCTGCGTGGATCTGAGCTTTGACGACAAACCACTTACCGTCAGGGCCGTCTTCGTACAAGTTCGCAGCAATTTCGTGAGCTTCGTCAATGCTGGCAGCAGTTTTGCCCTCTTGGATAGGGACGCCAAAGGATTTGATGATTTCTTTGGCTTGATATTCGTGCAGTTTCATGCGGATGGAATATGATTGATTGAATCGGGCGCAAGTTACATGGATACGGACTTTTTTCAAACCCCAAATTTGAATCTATCACAGGAAAAAAAGAGAGCTGTAACCATTCGAGGGATTATCGTTAGGGGATAAACAAATAATCCTTCACATCATGAAATCACTCTTCTTTGCTTTCGCCCTGATTATCTGCTTTTTAGCCGCCTGTAGTGGCCCCAAGTATGTTGAAAAGGACGCCATCGTAGCAGCTAGTTTCCCAACTAAAAACTGGGTACAAGTATCGCCAAAATTATATGCGTATCGCTTTGAGTTGGACAACATCGGCTATAAAGAGTTTTTAGCCTCCGAAAAAAGCAATTGTCGACCTGACTCTTTGGCTTGGTATACCATTCCAGGCTCGATGGATCCCTTCGCCAAAAGCTACTTTGGGCACCCAGCTTTTAATGCATATCCAGTAGTCAATATTTCGCATGCTTGCGCCCAAGCCTATTGTGATTGGTTGACGGAGCGTTACCATGAAATGGAAAAACGTCCCTTCAAAAAAGTAGTCTTTAGACTGCCCACTGAAGCCGAATGGGAATTGGCAGCCAGAGGAGATAATGCGGAAGCTGTATTTCCTTGGGAACCCGGCGTGCCTAGCTGGTTTGCCTCTCCCCTACAAGATAATAAAGGACGCTACCGAGCCAATTTTCTGAGCGTCAATCAAGTGGCCATTATGGCCGTAGAAGGGGATAGTGCCTTGAAACTTTCACCTGAAATTAGACGCCTCAAACAAACTGGCCACGATATGTACAATTTTATGGCGCCAGTGGAGAGTTTCAAAGCTAATCCGTT
>CAZHOC010001249.1:0-2387 GCA_964534295.1 uncultured Bacteroidia bacterium
GGAAAACCACAAATTCAGATACTTCTGAATCATTTAAATTTGTTGATTAGCTGATTTATTGACTTTTTGAGTGAAATTTTGAATGAGAATTTATAATTTCTGAATGTGATTCAGTTGCAAAAAATTCAAATTCTGCTTCAAGGCTTAGATCAGAGCGCTCGCAAGCGTTTGGGGGATTTTGTTCAGTCGCCTTATTTCAATCAAAACCCTCGCCTATGGCCGCTACTCCAGTTGTTGTATCGACATATTGACCAAGCAGAAACCCTGCAATTATCGACCGAAAAACTTTATCACACTCTATACCCTGCGGATGAGCCTTTTAAGATGCAGCGGATTTATGATCATCTTTCTTTTTTGACTCGACTGGTCGAACGCTTTTTTGCCATGGAGCAGTTAAATGAGGCACCGCTCGCGGAACGCTTACTCCAATTAGAGTATTTGGCAGAACATGATTTATGGTCTCTCCATCAGCGTATCCAAAAGAAAAGCGTTCTGCTGCAAGCGAAACAAAAACTCAAAAACAGCGAAAGTCATCTACAACATTTCCTCCTCCTCAAACAGCTAAATTTTGGCTTCCTCGCCCTCGGCGAACGCCGTTTTGATGAGCATCTAAACCTCATGGACGAGGAATTGACGGTCTTTTTTATTGCTCAAAAACTCAAAAATGCCTGCGAAATGCTCAATCGAGGCAATGTGATCCAAGGGGAGTATCACTCCACTTTGTTGCCTGTGATCCTGGATTTTGTGGCTAAGCAAGAGGAATACCTTCGCTTTCCCTCCGTAGCACTTTACTATCAGTTGTATTTGTGTCTGAGTCAGGAGGAGATAGAAGGCCCCTTTCAAAAATTTCGACTTTTGCTGCAGAAGGAAGTTGCTGCCTTTGGTCAAACTGAATTGAGTGGCTTATATGATTATGCCCAAAATATCTGCGTCAAACAGATCAATAGTGGTAATTCAGCCTATTTGAAAATCTATTTCGAATTATTTCAGGAGATGCTGGTTTTGGGCCTGATGTTGGAGGAGGGGATGTTGGATCATCGACTGTACAAAAATATCGTCACGGTAGGTTTGCGCTTATCTGAGTTTGATTGGGTCGAGGATTTTTTGCACAGCTACGCAGAACGCTTAAGTCCAGCGTTCCGCGAAGCGGCCTACCATTACAACTTTGCTGCCTACTGCCACGCCCGCAAAGACTATAGACAAGCCCAGCGCAATCTCTGGAAAGTAGAATTGGAAGATGTTTATTATCAGCTTGGTAAGCGTACTTTATTGCTCAAGATCTATTATGAACTAGCCGAGGAAGATGGTTTGGATGCTCAAATAAGAGCTTTTAGAGCCTATCTAAAGCGTAATCGCAAGATTAGTAGCTATCAGCAAAAAGCACATGCAGGATTGATTCGCTATACGCAAAGATTATCTCGCCTTCGCAATAAAAAAGAGAGCCTAAGTTTGAAACAATTTCGGCACGCAATTGGTACAATAGAAGCAGATGTGAAAAATCGCAGTCTCATCACAAATCGTGATTGGCTCCTAAAGCAAATGAAAGAACTCGCTTGATATTTGCTCGCCTAGATTGACATTTTTCTTATCTTTGTGATTCGATCTTTAAATAATATCCGACAGGATTTAAAATATATCCTGCATAGGTACCTCCGCTGTTTTTTAAACCAACGATTTAACCATTGGAGAAAAGCTCGGTCAGGCTAGGGCGTGCCTCTGTTCGACTTCGGTCGTTCCGGGAGGATTACCGATCCAGATTGGCGTCTCCAACCATGTCTTTAGAGGGTTTATATTAACACCTCTTTGGTATTTATGCGGGATTTTTTTTGTGCCCCACCTTGACTGAGCGTTCTGCGCAGCATCCCCCTCTTAAGTATTCTTTCTCTAAAAAAAGAAAAAACAATTTTCACCCCTTGCAGTTAGTTTCAATTGTAACTAAGTTTGCACGCGATGTCAAAACCTTCCAGAAGAGAAAATCTCGGTAGCCTAGTGGGGCGAACTGCTAAAGTGATGAGTCGTCATCTCTTAGAGCAGTTTCGACTAGCGGGTCATGAGATGAATAGAGACCATTTTTTGATAATGGTCCATCTCTGGGAGCAAGATGGCCTGACGCACCTTGCTCTGGGAGATAGTTGTGGTACCGATAAAACGGCCACCACGCGCGCTATTGATGCATTGGAGAAAAAAAATTATGTCGTAAGAGTACCTGATCAGCTCGATCGTAGGCAAAAGAGAGTCTTCTTGACCCATGAGGGCAAAAAGATTCAAGCGGAAATGATGAAACTGGGACATGCCTCCCTAGAATACGTCACCAGAGGCTTGGACGAAGAGGAACTAGCGATCTGTCAAAAGGTGCTCAAACAAATCCAAAGCAACCTTAAAGAATA
>CAZHOC010001250.1:0-2382 GCA_964534295.1 uncultured Bacteroidia bacterium
AATTACCTTGTAAACATTCTTCCGCATCGTATAATTATGTGGATGTTCTTACCCACCATTGGAGTCAACCCTCTGAGGCGACCCCTGATTACTATTGTACTTTTATAGACATTAACTGTTTTTCTAGTCAGCCTGTTAGTACAGATGAAGACATGGTTCAATGTTGGATAGGTTCTCAATTACCTAGGACAGGAGATTTTTTTGTGGGAGTTTCAGGAGTACCACGTTCTTCTAATTACCGTGAGTTTATCCAAGGCGAATTAAGCGCTCCTTTGACCATTGGGAATGTCTACTGTGGTGAGATGTGGGTCTCATGGGCTTCTGAACGATCCGAGTATGTATGTAAGGGTTTAGGGATGTCGTTTTGGGAAACCAAACTAGATACGATGACAGTTGAAAGGATCACAGATTCACCTCAAATTATTCATAACCAACTTGTTTTCGATAGTCTAAGTTGGAAGAGGATTTATGGCTCCTTTGTCGCGGACAAAGCTTACCAATTTGTTTCTTTTGGCAACTATACTGATGATGGATTTGGAGACTACATGCTGATGAATGATCTATCAAGTGTTGATCCTTCATTTTGTCTTGCTAGTGGTGCCTATTATTTCATTGATGATGTTTATGTAGGACCTTATGTCCAGCCTAATCTTAGTATTCTAGCTTCACGCGATACGGCTTGTTTAGGCATGTTGTATACCTTAACAGCTTCAGGGGCTGCAAGCTATCAATGGGCTCGTTTAGATCAGCCAGACAGTATTTTGGCTACTACTGATAGCTGGACATTTTTTCCGGAAGCAGGTGCTAGTTATATCCTCACGGGCATCACTTGTGATTTAATGACTAAGGATACCTTTAGCTTTCCCGTTCATCCTGATCTAGGCGCTGGCTTTGGTGCCGATACTACCATATGTGAAAACCAGCCGCTTTTATTAGACGCTGGTCCCAATGGTCTAAGTTATCTCTGGTCTGATAGTAGCGTTATGCGAACGTTTAATGTGAGCACACCCGGAATATATTGGGCAGAGGTTACAGATGCAAAAGGCTGTGTTACGCGAGATAGTATTAGGGTAAGTATTGGAGATCTTAACATTACAGACTTGGGGCCAGATACGAGTCTTTGCTCTGGCACTTTTGTAGATCTAAACTTAAGCAGTGAGTATCTCCAACCTTCTTGGTCCAATAGCATCCCCGGCTATCAAAATACAGTAGTTAGTCCGGGTACTTATTGGGTGACGGCTTTGGATAGCAATGGCTGTACGGTAACTGATACAGTGGTTTTGGGCAATGCCGATCCGATTCCTAATATTGGAGCTAATCGGCCTCTTTGTGCAGGAGATAGCCTGCTACTTAGTCCGGTATTGGACTATCCACAATATATGTGGGATGATGGAAGTACCGATAAAAACCGGTGGGTCTATGCGCCGGGTACCTATTTTGTTGAGGTCCTAGCGGAGAACGCTTGTACGGGCCGCGATGCGGTACTCATCACAGTGGGGGAAGATAGTCTGGATTTAGGGCCTGATCGGTTTTTATGTGAAGGAGATACCCTGACGCTTAGTCCTACGGGCACTTGGCTAGACTATGAATGGACCGGGGGTATCATCAATTCGAGCCTAAGCGTTACCGAGACGGGAGAGTATCAGCTCAAAGCAATCAATGATAATCTTTGTCTCAGCACTGATGAGCTAATGGTATTGCCCCAAACGAATTGCCCCGGCACCCTTGAAATGCCCAATATGTTTAGCCCCAATGCCGATGGCATCAATGATGTTTTTCGACCCATCAAGGCATATAGTATCAGCCGTTATGAGCTGCAAATCTATGATCGCTGGGGCCGCCAAGTATTTGAGACACAATTAGTAGATACTGCTTGGGCAGGCCAAGCGTTCGGCGAAGCCGCCCCCGGAGGAGTCTACTACTGGATTGTAAAATATACTGATGATGAAGGTCAAGAAATGATACAAAAAGGCAACCTATTACTAGCACGATAAACCACCAAGCACCAACCGAACATGAAAACCAAACTTGCTACTATAGCTAAGGCCCTTCTATTGGGCTGTTTTACCCTTCTGTTATTCAATCCTCTCTCCGCTCATGTGGACAGTTGGTACAACAGTCTGATGGGGGATGGGATAGTCCAAGGGGGCTCTTTTGCAGTCCAGGAAGGCTTTTACGGCTATCCGGGGGGCTTGTTTGTTACGACGGGCAGCGAAGGTTTTGTGCGTTTGCGCTATGATTACGAATCAGCGGAGGTGTTTTCTGTCAATGATTATTTGGAAGTTGATGTGCAAGTAAGCTGGAAGGGAGGCAATGTGCTGAGTGTACAAACAGAGCCTTTTACGCTGCGGATCAATCCGAGTACGGGGGAGATCTCGGATG
>CAZHOC010001251.1:0-2376 GCA_964534295.1 uncultured Bacteroidia bacterium
CAAAAGGGGAGTTCAAAGGGGCTACTAATCTGTATTGGCTTGATCCTGGGAGGTGCCATCGGCAACCTCATAGATAGTATCTTTTACGGAGTCTGGATTGACAACGCTCCTTTTGATGCACCAAGTCCATGGTTTTATGGGCAGGTGGTGGATATGTTTTACATAGACATTTGGGAAGGAAGACTACCTGATTGGATCCCAATACTGGGTGGGGATTACATGGCACTTTGGCCTGTTTTCAATATCGCGGACGCGTCGATTTTCATCGCCATCACCATCATTCTCATTTGGCAGCGACAGTTTTTCAAAGAGGGCGAAGACACCACTGAAGACCCAGAGAGTCTACCTGAAAACCAGGTAGCAACAGAAGTTGAAAAGTAGGTTTTTCTACGTTTTAGCGGGTATTCTTGGCATTCTTCTCTTTTCAACTAAGGCTGTATTTGTAAAGCTTGCCTATCAGTACTCCGTAGACCCGACGACCCTACTAGTGCTCAGGATGTCCTTTGCCTTGCCATTTTATCTTGGGGCTATCGTGCTGCAAAAGGACTCCACAAAAGGAATATCGCGTGCCCAAGCAACCTATATTTTCCTATTTGGCTTCGTTGGATATTACCTGGCCAGCTACCTCGACTTTCAAGGTCTGAAGTACATAAAAGCTAGTATAGAGCGACTGGTTCTATTTATCTACCCATCTCTCGTACTTTTCATCTCCTTTCTATTCTTAAAGAAAAAAATCGAGGTAGTTCAGGTCATTGCCATTGCTATTTCATATCTAGGCATTGTCCTGGTGTTTTTGCCAGAAATAGAAGGAAGCGCCGGTGAGAATGCAGCGCTCGGTGGATTCCTGGTGTTCTTAAGTGGCCTGGCCTATGCGATTTACATTGCTGGTAGTGGCTGGATCATCCCTAAAATCGGAGCTTCACGCTTTACTTCACTTTGCATGACTGTCTCTTGCGGTCTCATATTTTTGCATTTTGCAATCGAAAATGGTGACTTCACGATCCTTGTTAACCTTCCTACTCAAGTCTACCTGTACGGGTTTCTCATGGGAACCATATCTACGGTTATTCCCTCTTACCTAATCTCCTATTCTATCAAAGGAATTGGGTCAAACCAGTTCGCAGTTTTTGCAGGGTTAGGGCCCTTGTCTACTTTGACTCTTGCATACATATTCCTGGAGGAACGATTAGCCATGCTCCAAATTTTCGGCGGAATTATAATTGTATCCGGAATATTATTTGCCGAAAAACGCAAGAGACAACAACAGCCCAATTAAACAAACCAAAAAATATTCTCCTTTCCAGAACGTTTCCGGGTTACCTTTTATATAACTATTCGTATATATAATTGAATAATTTAAACACTGAACGTTATGCTAGGATTGAGAAACTTATTATTGGGAGAAAACGGTAGAAATAGGAATCTGATCAAACTGGCCTTCGCAAAAGGTAAAATTGACGAGCTCGATATTGACTACATCAATAAAAACTTCAAAAAGCTAAATATCTCCAGTGCTGAAATAAAGTCATCAGCTAAAAGAATCGAAAGCTTAGAAAATTCCATCCCTGCCGAAAAGTTTGAGCGCTATAAACTTCTCTTCGGTTTGATGAAAATCATGATGTTTAAAGACATGATTTCTGACAAAAGCGAACGAATATTAAAAGGTGTTGCCGAAGTTCTAACTAAAAATGCGAATAACGTAAATGAGTTAATTCATTTTCTGAAGTTCAACATAAAATACGGCAACTCAACTGAGGAGTCTTACTCGCGATTAGGATATCTAATTGATTAATAAGCTTTACAGGGCTAGTCATCGATCATTTCCTCTGTGATGATCATTGGCTTGCTCTCAAGCGTTTGATGGACTGGACACCGATCAGCAATCTCTATAAGTCGCTTTCGCTGCTGATCGGTTAGGTTTCCTTCCATTTTAATTTTTCGCACCAATTGATCGATCTTGCCTTTTGATTCTTCACTTTTTTCCCCGTCCACAAGATGTACTTTGTCGTGTGTGAGGTGAACTTCTACTTCTTGAAGATCTATTTTTTTGAAGTCCGCGTAGATTTTTAGTGTCATGGCGGTACATGTCCCCAAAGCAGATAGCAAATAGCCATAAGGTGAAGGGCCTAAGTCTTTGCCTCCAACACTTTGAGGCTCATCCGCGAGCATTCTGTGACTGCCGGCGATTACCTCTGTAGTGAATTTATCTTCTGCGTTTAACCTGATATGCACCTCGCCTTCAGGAGCTACACTTTTATCGCTTTGATCGTCAATATATCTTGTTACCCAAGCCGCGGCTATTGAACCTGCGTATTGCGAATCGTCCGAATTCGTCAAAAGGTGATCCGCACCATCAAGCGTTATGAAACTTTTAGG
>CAZHOC010001252.1:0-724 GCA_964534295.1 uncultured Bacteroidia bacterium
TGTTTGAGCAAGCGATCTTGGACATTTCACTGGCGTACATGGGTATCAAATCCTGAAAGCGAGACGTAAAAGACCGTCGTGTCCACGCCAGAGCAGATCAATTCAGCTACTAGTTTGAGGCGTTTACCTATTTCGTTGGCGGGATACTCCGCTTTAGATTGATAGATTTTACTCTTTTCATAGACATATTCAGCCGACTGCATCGTCTCAGCCATGGTTTTGTAGAGATAGTGCAACTCACTGTCGGCCGATGAATTAGCGCTTTGATGCTGCTGGTGCAGATGCTGCAGATAAGGGTCTTGGGTCGCTTTGAACAGCTTTTGGGGATCACGCACGGCTAAGCCTTTCGTCTTACCTCCTTTAACAGAAAGACTTAGCGTATCATCGATTTCGATCACGCCGTGGGGGTTCGCATCTGCGCCCTTGCATTGGTGGTCGAGGTAACGGCCTAACCAACCATTTTCCCAGTATTCATTAGCATTACTGCCTGTATGCCAGATATCCATCGCTCGGAAATGAGAGCGATTGGGATTGGGGTAACCGACGCTATTGAGAAGCGTCATTTCTCCATTGTCATAGAGATCGCGCAATGCTTCCAAAGCTGGGTTGAAGCCTTGGTAGTCATTGAGTTGGATGACATTGTTGGGAGAAATGCCGATGCCACTCCGCTGCTGGTAATAGATATCGTCGCCATAAGGCACGATAGTGTTGAGGCCATCATTGC
>CAZHOC010001252.1:734-2375 GCA_964534295.1 uncultured Bacteroidia bacterium
TGTATTACAACCAATTTGCGGCCATTGGCTTGCTCTTGACTATAATTACAGCCTTGCAAAAAGCGCGGCAACATGATGGAAGTTGAAGCGAGGGCTGATATTTTGAGGAAGTCTCTGCGTGAAGACATTATAGTATTGATTGAATGGGAGAAGAGTGAAAAAAAGAATTAGCACAACTGGAACTCTGGGGTGCACAAAAGGCGCATCACGTACATTTTGAAGGCTTGTTCTTGATTTTGCCCTTGGGCAAAGGAGGCAATGTCCTCCGCTTGCAATTGGCTAGGGACTTTAGCCCAGAGATAGTTCATTAGCTCGCCCTTTTTACTTTTTCTACCTGCGGTGAACGCTTGTTCGAGGCTCCGCCAATTGATTTCGCCTTTGAGTTTGCGTACCATGCCTTTGTCGTTAAGCTTGATGGCATCCTCATTGCCGGCAAAGTCGGATTTGGCTTTGAGGGCGAGCTCAGCCGAAAAGATGACTGCTCTGGGGATTTGCATGCGTAGCATGATCGAACTACTATCAATCCAAGCTCTACCATCTGGCCAACCCGCTACATTGGGAGGAGAAAAGAGTACTTGGCCCATGGCCTTTTGCATGAAGATGGTCGCGTCTTTGTCTGGGAAGCTGATTTCCAGACGGCGCATCAAGCTGACGATATACTCTACCGGTGATTTGATTCTAGTCCCAACGTTCTGCGAAGCATAAAAATGCTCCGAACTAAAAATGCTACGCATCAAGGCCTCTATATCATAATCACTTTCAAAAAAGGCCGTGCTCCACTTTTCTACCATCTGCTCGTCAACCGTTGTATTGACAAAGTATTGATAGATTTTGCGGGTGATATACTTGGCGGTCTGAGGCTGAGCGAGCAAAATGTCTAAAATATCATCCCCATTAAAGTGACCTGTATGTCCAAGAACGCTTTTTTTGCCGCTATCATGCCATTGCTTGCGGAAGACAAATTCCCCTCTGGCTTTACTACTCCAACCTGTAAAGGCTCGGGCGGCTTCTTTGATATCCTGCTCGCTATAGTGGCCACGTCCGAGGGTAAAAAGCTCCATTACTTCGCGGGCAAAGTTTTCATTTGGAGAATCTTTGCGATTTTGCTGGTTGTTGAGATAACGCAGCATGGCGGCATCTTTGGAGACGGCTTTGAGCAAATCACCAAATGATCCTAAGGCATATTTACGGATGATATTGTTTTGTTGCTGCATGATGAAGTACTGCAGCGGCAATCGGGAAGCAAAATGGTCATGCCAAAAGAGGCTCATCTTTTCCCTTAACTGAGCATCGGTAGTGGCCATACGGTTGATCCAACTAGCGTTTAGCTCCTTTTGAGACTTACGACCTTGGTCGCGGAGCATTTTCCTTTCTTCATCGCTAAGGCCTTGAATCCCCATTTTAGAAGTCAATTGTGCAGGGAGTTTACCTACACTTAGTGGCTCAAAAGTGGCGGAATCTGCAAAGAGGCGTTCTACCATTTTGGGGAGAGAGGTATTCTGATCTCTTTGCCAATTGCGGAGATTGGGGCCAAAGCCGGCCCTAGCTAGAAGGTGTTGGACAGATTGCCAATTAGTCATTGTTGTGATTGGTTTCTCTTTAGACTCGCTCCTGCGGAGAACGTTTAATCACCTTAAGGAC
>CAZHOC010001253.1:0-2374 GCA_964534295.1 uncultured Bacteroidia bacterium
CTAAAACACTGATCATTCAGCCTTCAGCAACAACTCACCAACAATTGAGTGATGAGGCTCAGCTAGCTGCCGGTGTGACTCCAACTCTTCTCAGAGTTTCTGTGGGAATCGAGCATATCGATGACATCAAAGATGATTTCGTACAAGCGTTCGACAAAGTCTTTAGCCCACAAACCGCCTAATCAATAAAAAAAAGGCACGCAACGATGGCTGGAAACGATTGTTGCAGTGCCTTCAATAAATCAAGTTTAACCTTATAATTTATTTAACCATGAGTTTACTAAAGTTTTCTGTAAGCGGCAAAAGTGCCAATGCGACCAAGTTCGTGGCTAAGACCCGACAATTTGAAATTGTCATCGACGAACCACCAGCACTTGGAGGAGCAGATGAAGCCGCTAATCCGGTAGAATACCTTTTGGCGAGTTATGCCGGTTGTCTCAATGTGGTGGCACATATTGTCGCAGCAGAACAAAAATTAGATCTCAAAGGTTTGGAAATTGCTATTGAAGGTGAAATTGACCCCGCTCGACTTTTTGGTCAAAAAACTGAAGCGAGAGCTGGTTATCAAGGATTACACGTTCAATTGATTCCAGATACTGATGCTAGTGAAGAGCGTTTGGCGCTTTGGTTAGCAGAATTGGAAAAGCGTTGCCCGATCAACGATAATCTCAGCTCTCAAACACCGGTTGAGATATCTGTTGAGGCTCAGCCTCTTGTTGTTAAGGCAGCTTAGGGCTGCCGATAGCTATCGGGAGCGCATAACGCTTATTTTTAAAGCATTGCCCCGCTTCGCGGAACGCTCATTTGAAATGACAATAGGTTTGAGAATAATTAAGAGTGTTCCACCGCTTCGCGGAACGATGAAAATAAACGATGATTGCAGATCTGCCTTTGGTGGGTCTGCAATCTTTTTGCTATGATTGTCTATGCCAAAGGAAGTCTTTATATATAAGGAGTCATTTGAATTGGAAAGCGGGGAAAGTCTTCCCGGATTTGAATTGGCTTATCAGACTTGGGGAACACGCAATGAAGATGACTCGAATATCGTTTGGGTCTGCCATGCCTTAACCGGAAATACAGATGTCATCGATTGGTGGCCAGGCATGATAGGTGATGATTCTGCCTTAAATCCCGAAAAGCATTTTATCATTTGTGCCAATATGCTTGGGTCCTGCTATGGCTCTACGCATGCTCTCTCTACCAACCCAACTACTGGCTCTCCCTATTATCATACTTTTCCTTTCCTGACAAATCGGGACATGGTCCGAGCCTTCGATGCGTTGCGAGAAGCGCTAAATATCCCTAAAATCAAACTCATCCTTGGAGGGTCGATGGGCGGTCAACATGCACTAGAATGGGCGGTAATGAAACCTGATCTATTTGATTATTTGGCTCCAGTTGCTACTAATGCGCAGCATTCGCCTTGGGGGATTGCATTCAACGAAACCCAAAGAATGTCCATTGAGGCGGATAGCAGTTGGAAAAACGACCATCCTGAGGCTGGACTCATAGGGATGAGAGCGGCTAGAGCGGCTGCCCTTTTATCCTATCGTAGTTATGAGGCCTATTTCATAAGTCAAGAAGAAACGGATAATCACAAATATGATGATTTTCGAGCTTCGTCCTATCAGCAATACCAAGGAAAAAAGATTAGCCAACGCTTCAACGCTTTTGCTTATTGGACCCTTTCCAAAGCGATGGATTCTCAAAACCTAGGTCGTGGCCGGGAGAGTATTAGGCAGGCTTTGCAGAGTATAAAGGCAAAGACCTTGGTAATAGCAATCGACTCAGACATATTATTCCCCCCTGCCGAGCAAAAGTTTATTGCAGACCATATCCCCAATGCAAAATTTGAAGTTGTGCGTTCCCCGAAGGGGCATGATGGATTTTTGATCGAAATTGCTGCCATAAGCGACTTGCTCAAAGACTTTATCAATTCTTAAGGCTGCCAATTAATTTACTATTTGAAGGGAATTTGCTAAATTTATTGGCTATTCGGCGTGGTTTATTGAAACTGTGCTAATACTTTGCGTATAAAGAGATATGGAAAAGTATCAAGAGCCAATTAAGGGTAGGGGGGCGCAAATAAATCCTCCCAATCCTTTTTTGAAGCAGGAGTATGATACAGAGGCGGAAGATGGATTAGATGAGGCCTTGGTACCGGATGCTAAAACAGAGCTATTTTTTGAGCATCCAAAAAAAATTCTTAATCAAGTTAAGAGTCCAGATGTACCCTTTGAATGGTCGCTAAATCCTTATCAAGGTTGTGAGCATGGCTGTATTTACTGCTATGCCCGCAATAGCCACGAATACTGGGGCTATGGGGCCGGGCTGGATTTTGAACGCGTGATCATGGTCAAGGAAAACGCGGCAC
>CAZHOC010001254.1:0-2372 GCA_964534295.1 uncultured Bacteroidia bacterium
CCACTCCGATTCACTAGGTTCAGGCATGAGCGCTATCACGGGATTACGAGCATTGTCGATCAGGATACCCGTCATTTGCCCATCCTTTAGGATTATTTCCCCTCCGGGAACGCTAGTACTGCTGCTGATACCTGCCATTTCTAGGGCTACTGTGTTGACCAAGGCGGCGTGAATATCAATTCGCTCTAAATAGACTGGGCGATCTGGGAAGTATTGATCTAAGCGTTCCCGACTAGGGTAAACAGGCACATCCCATAAGTTTTGATCCCAGGAGCGGCCGACAAGCCAACCTTCTGGATTTTGCTCTGCAAAGGCCTTAGTTCGTTCTAGCATTTCTGTTTCAGAACGACAGCCTCTAAGGTCTACTTCCAGCTGCTGACGTGCATAGCGGTGCAGATGACAGTGCGCATCATGAAAAGCGGGATAAACATAGACATCTCCTAAATCGAGTTCTTTCTGGCTTTGATACTGCTGGCGCAGAACGCTTATCTCTCCCGTAGCCACTACCCGCCCAATATGTATAGCTATGCCATTGCAAGGCAGGTAGGAACCGCCCAGCGGGTAGATATGACTAGCATGAATTAATAAATCGATCAAACTACTTCACCATTCAATGCAGGTTCTTCCTGCAAATATCCTAGACCAGGCTTCCGATTGAAGGCCTGACCTAAAGATAGAAAGGTTTCAGTTCGACGTACAAAGGGTATTTTTTGAATTTGATCCACCAAGAGATCACGTAAATGATCTGTATCACGGCAGCATACTTTAAGAAAGAGCGCGTATTCCCCAGTGGTATAATGGCACTCTATAATCTCAGGGATATCCTTGAGGGCCATAAACACATCATTGAAGCTATCGCACTTCTCAAGATAAAGCCCTAGAAAGGCGCAAACTCCCAAGCCCAATTGCTTATAGTTGAGAGTAAGATGTGAGCCTTCAATAACGCCGATCTTTTCCAACTTCTGAATACGCAGATGCACAGTGGCGCCAGACACCTCACAGGAGCGGGCGATTTCCAGATAAGGAGTACGCGCGTCCTCGAGTAAAATATTGAGGATTTTAAAGTCTAGTTTATCAAGTTGTGTTGTCTGAGCCATGCTTAAAATCTGAGGATTCATTAAATATACATCGATAAATCCTCAAATTCACAAAAATACGGCCCCAATTTTGTCAAATTATTATTTTCGAGACGATAATAGCTCTTTTAGCCCCTTGGCCTCATTTGGTTTAATCCTGCCGGCTAAAAGTAATCTAAGCTCCCGTCTTTGCATAGCTCCTTCATAAAGGGCTTTTTCATTTTCAGTTTCGGGTTCGACCTTAGTGACTGGGATGGGTCTACCAGATTGATCAACTGCGACGAAGGTGTAGTAGGCAGAATTACTAGCCTGCTTTTCGCCCGTTTGTAGGTTTTCGAAAGAAACATCTATCCTAACCTCCATAGAGGTGGTAAAACTACGCGTAACGAATGCCTCAAGAATGACTACAGAACCCAAGGGAATAGAGGATTTAAACTCCACAAAGTCCACCGCAATGGTAACGACCGTACGATTGGAGGCACGCTGGGCCGCGATAGCAGAGATGATATCCATCCAGTGCAGGAGTTTGCCTCCCATTAGATTGCCGAGGTTGTTGGTATCATTTGGCAATACGAGTTCGGTCTTCAACGTATAGGTCTCGGAGGCTTTTTTGCTTTTCATCGGGTTAGATTGTCAGATCGGGCCAAATTTGAAAGGAGGGCCCGCAAATATTTTCTAAATTGGGTAAAAATAGGAGAGATCGGAAATCTGAGAAATAAATGAAGTCATATTTAGACCTCTTACAACACGTTTTAGACCATGGCGTTGACCGTGGCGACCGCACGGGTACGGGTACCCGCAGTGTCTTTGGCCACCAATTGCGCTACGACCTGCAAAAAGGCTTCCCCCTCGTAACTACCAAGAAGGTGCATTTGAAGTCCATCATCCATGAATTATTGTGGTTTTTGATGGGCGACAGTAACGTCCGTTATCTTCAAGAAAATGGCGTAAAGATCTGGAATGAGTGGGCCGACGAGAACGGCGAACTAGGACCGGTTTATGGCGTGCAATGGCGCAGTTGGGAAACCCCTAATGGCCAAACCATCGATCAGATCAGCAATGCAGTTGAAATGATCAAAAATAAGCCTCAGTCCCGTCGCATCATCGTAAGTGCTTGGAATGTGGCATTAGTAGAGGATATGGCCCTACCGCCCTGCCATACGATGTTTCAGTTTTATGTAGCCGACGGCAAGCTTTCATGCCAGCTATACCAGCGTAGTGCAGACCTATTTTTGGGAGTACCTTTTAATATCGCTTCCTACGCGCTGCTGACCATGATGATGGCGCAGGTCACTG
>CAZHOC010001255.1:0-2371 GCA_964534295.1 uncultured Bacteroidia bacterium
ACTTAACCGAAGCAGGTCCAAAAATCATTACATTTCCGCCTCTTTTCTTTCTGGCTCATATCCTATGAACGCTTTTTTTCAAGCAGCTTAGAAATCAGCGAAAAGCGCCCAGGACAAGCGTTCCCCGCTAGGGATATGACATAAGATATGCCTGATAAAGCACTCATAAGGTTGTGAAAGAGCACCCTGACTGATACTTTTGGTTAAAACCAACCCTCAAATGAAATCCTTTTCTAGCTTCTTACTCGTATTAAGCCTAAGCTTTCACTGGGCATGCGCCCAAAAGATCGTCGTGCCTGCGGGACACGCTAATCTCAAAGCCAAAGGCAAGAATGTCTTTCTTGAAGTGGATGGTAATCGCATCCCCGAGGTAAAAACAGATCCTTACTTCACCACTAAGCAGGCTCAGGGTGATCCCAAAGGCACCAAAGACGGACTATATTTCGATTTTGACGCCCCCAGCCTCAATGGCACGCTCTACTATGGTTTGATTCCTTATGGGGACAGCAAGCATCCTCAGCCCGTATTTTTCAAAAGTACTTCTCAAATTCTAGGGGGTAGAACCACTATCCTCATTGGCCAATATCTGCGCGGTCGCTATGATATGGTTGGCTGGGAAGAATCTGGAGTAGGGGTGATTGGCTATCGGGTAGTAGATGAAAAAGGGATGCCTTTGTACGAAGGTCGCGTTCGTTTTAGAGGGACAGGACCTTTTGAGGTAGCTCCTAGCCTAACCGAAGGGCCTTTTGTCAATTTACTTACTCCATATGGGGCTACCATCTCCTTTGAGACCAATCGTGCCCTGCAAGCAACGGTTGAAATCAATGGCAAACGCTTTACCCAAAATGGAGAGTCTGAGCATCACGAGATCACACTCACAGGCCTAGATCCCAATACTACTTATGATTATACTGTCATCTATGATGATTTTCAAGAGACATATGCTTTGACTACGGCTCCGGTTCCCGGAACGCGGGAACCCTTTACATTTGCCTACGCTTCGGACTCGCGTGGAGGCCAAGGGGGTGGGGAAAGAGATATCTACGGGGCCAATGCATATATCATGAAGAAAATTATGGCCTTGGCTACCTTTAAAGATATCTCCTTTATGCAGTTTTCAGGAGATTTGATCAATGGTTATTGTCTTCACCCTGAGGAAATCGATCTGCAATACCGCAATTGGAAGCGCGCCATAGAGCCTTTTGCCCACTACTACCCGGTCTATATCTCTATGGGCAATCACGAAGCGCTTAATCGTCGCTTTGATGATACCAAAAACAAGAAAGTCTATCTGATTGATCGTTTTCCCTACGATACAGAGTCCGGGGAAAAGCTTTTTGCAGACAATTTTGTCAATCCTACCAATGGTCCAGAGAGCGAAGACGGAGCTAGCTATGATCCAGATCCGGAGAGCATGGATTTTCCTTCTTATGAGGAAAACGTCTTTTACTATACCTATGACAATACCGCGGTAGTGGTCATGAACTCCGACTATTGGTATGCTCCTACTACCGGAAACATTCCTTATGTAGGTGGGGGGCTTCATGGCTATATTATGGATCAACAATTAGCCTGGCTAGAGAAAACTATAACAGACTTAGAAGCGGACGCAAATATTGACCATGTCTTCATTACTCAGCACACGCCTTTTTTCCCCAATGGAGGACATGTGGGCGACGATATGTGGTACCGTGGTAATAATGACTACCGCCCATGGGTAAACGGAAAACCCTTACCAAAAGGCATTATCGAAAGAAGAGACCAGCTGCTCGACATTATTGTCAATCAGAGTACAAAGGTCATCGCCATCCTGACTGGCGATGAGCATAATTACTGCCGGACAGAGATTGGCCCCAACACCAACATTTATCCTGATGGTTATAGTACCCCTAAGACAGAGTTAAGTCGTACCATATGGCAAATCAATAATGGAGCTGCTGGTGCGCCTTATTATGCCCAGGAGCAAACCCCTTGGACGCCGATGGTAAAGGGTTTTACTACGCAAAACGCTTTAGTCTTTTTTCATGTAGAAGGAGATAAGATCCGAATGGAAGTACGTAACCCTGATACGCTAGAAGAAATTGACGAATTACAACTAAGGTAATTATCAATACCTTTTTCGTTGTCAAAAACAGCTCCTAGGAGGTCCTAGGCGCTGTTTTTTATTATTCCATTTCTACGCTTACGACATTTGTCGTAAAATTAGTTTGCATCTACGACAATTGTCGTTATATTTGCTACGACACTAGTCGTAAGAGATGCAAATGAAAGATCCAAAGAAGTCCTTTTCGCCCTCAGAGGCAGAGCTAGAAATCCTCCAGGTACTATGGGAGATAGAGCCCGCGACAGTACGCCAAGTTCACGAACGCTT